>NZ_PNDU01000152.1:0-24175 GCF_005886635.1 Pseudoalteromonas sp. S558
CATGTGATATTAATAAGGTAATACCAAACTGCATAAATCTTTGATCGATTTAACGAATTAAATTGCACTATAACGTCTTTAAAAATTTTTATTTAGAAAAATAGATACAAAAATTTTTGCCTAGTTCTAGCGTAATTTTCTTAACGTTAAATAGACCCCATATATAAGCAGATTGGTATAAGTGGATCAATACAAAAGGCTTGTATTTAGATAACACGAAAATTAGTTAAAAAAAATGGGCTATAAATTAGCCCATCTTTTATTAATAACTTTTGATAGCCATTAAAGCTATAACTTACTCAATTCTAAACTTAGCCGTCGCGTCTAGCAGATTATCCGATAAGTAATGTAGGTTTTTAGCTACATCACGTACTGCTAGCAATGAATCCATGGTGTCTTCAAATGACACATGCATATTAGATACATTCTCAACAACCATAGCGGCAACAGAGGTCTGTTCTTCAGTCGCAGCTGCAATCTGTGAGTTCATACCATTAATTTCTAGCATCTGCTCTGCAATTTTTTCAATTGAGATACCTGTTTTCTCAGCAGCCGTGGCGTTGTCGGTTGCCATATCACGAGCCGAAGTCATTGCTGTAACCGACTCATTAGCTGCTTTAGTTAGTGCGCCTAATAGTTCACGAATTTCATTAGTAGAATGCGCTGTGCGAGAAGCAAGCTCACGAACTTCATCAGCAACAACGGCAAAACCACGACCATGTTCACCAGCACGTGCAGCTTCAATTGCAGCATTAAGCGCTAATAAGTTAGTTTGATCAGCAATTGAAGTAATTACGTTCAAAATTTGTGACACATTTTTTGTATCATCTGCAAGTTTATTGATTGTTGTAGCTGCTTGATTTATCTCATCACTAAGAGTGCGTGAAGCAGTTACAGACATTTGTACTTGAGAGCGGCTTTGTTCTACTTCTTTTTCTGCCGTTTGAACCGCATGTGACGCATTACCTGCTGATTGAGATATATCACCAACACTCTGCTTCATTTCTTCCATTGACTGCTTAACAATTTCTGCGTCAGTGGTTTGTTTTGTTGTAGCCTTTTCTGCTTGTTCCATGCCTTGCATTAACCGTGTTGAGTTTTCCATTAACGGTTCACATACAGCAATTACTTCAAGTACAGTATCTTTAAGTAAGGCTATAAACGCATTGAAATTAATTGACACTTGCCCAATTTCATCTTCTGAATTTACTGTTAACTGCGTGCTTAAAGAGCCCTTACCGCTTGCAAGTAAGCTTAAGTTATTTGCGGCATCACTCGCCGATGAACCGATCCCTTTGGCAATCCAAATAGCCATAAACAAAAGCAACGTTAGAGACACAACTGCAACAACAAGCATCAAAGTGAGGGCATCATCAGAGCGAGAGCGGGTATTCCCGACTAATTCAAAAAACCTATCATCCGCTTTTTGCTGTGCACCCTTAAAACTTTCTAAAACTGAGCTATACAAGGTTGTTTTTAATTTAGCTTGTTGTTGTATTTTACTAAAATCAGCTCCGCCATTAACCATTCCGTTTGCAATGCTAGAAGATATTCTTTCGTAATTAACGAGTTCTTTTTTTGTTGTGCTGTTCACGAAAGAGGGATTTATTTGCTCTATTAGTTCTATGTTTGATTCAAGCATTTTATAAGTATCACTTGCTTTTATAACAAGCTCTTGCTCACCAAATGTCACTGCTTGGGTGTATAACTCATCAAGTTTTTCTAAAAGGGTTACATTTGATGAGGTTAGTTTTACGACTTTGTAAGATGACTTCTCCATTTCATCAAGCGACACTCTGTTATCATTCATCGCAAAGTAATTGATCAAAACGATCAGTAGGAATGCAATAACAGCTATGCTCGTTATTGCATGTATTTTTTTAGTAATACTTAGATTTTGAAAAGAGAAGCCTGAAGCCATACTGTTTACCCTATTTTATTGTCTAGATCTATTATCGGCTCAATACCTATAAGTGTTAACTATATTTTTAATATTTCTAGTTTTTTTATGCTTTTTTTGAAATTAAATGCAATTAGCAGCAACCGAGTGCTCAAAAAACGTTCCATTTCAAAATTCAGTAAAAAAAAACCAGTAACATTGCTGTTACTGGCTTATTAATTTGGTGCGGATGGGGGGACTTGAACCCCCACGCCCGAAAGCACCACCCCCTCAAGGTGGCGTGTCTACCAATTCCACCACATCCGCATTTGAACTTTTACTTAACTGTTAAATCTAGTGATTTATTTGAGGAATATAAATCGTTTAACAATTAATTATTAATTAGGTATATCTGAATTTTTATCTTGAGTAACTGTCACTGGCACATCTTCTTCAACAGGAATTACTGTTTCAGCTGACGGTGCTTTTTGTAAAATTTCCCACTCATCAGTTTTTTTGATTTGACTAGCTGTAAGGTTACCCAAAACGATACTCAAAACAAAAAACACAGTGGCTAAGCTTGTTGTTGTTTTTGTCATAAAGTTACCTGCACCTGATGAACCAAAAACAGTCCCAGAAGCGCCAGCACCAAATGACGAACCCATATCTGCGCCTTTACCTTGTTGGATTAAAACCATGCCAACTAAAGCTAAAGCAACTACTAAATAAACTACTAATAAAATTTCGTACATCTTATAGGGTTCCTTTCGCACTTTCACAGATCGCAGAAAATGAATCTGCTTTTAAACTAGCACCGCCAATAAGGCCACCGTCTATATCTGCTTGTGCAAATAATAATTCGCTATTTTTTTCATTTACGCTACCACCATACAAAATGGTAAGCCCTTGTGCTAAATCACTATCTAGTGCAGCAATTTTATCACGGATAAATTTATGAACGTTTTGCGCCTGTTCTGGCGATGCCGTTTTACCTGTGCCAATGGCCCAAACGGGCTCATATGCTATCACAGAATCTTTTAATGCTGCTACACCTAATTTCTCAATTACAGCATCTATTTGTGCAGCAACTACAAGTTCTGTTTTACCATTCTCTTGCTCAGATTCACTTTCCCCTACACATAAAATAGGAGTCAAACCGACTTGTTGAGCACGTGAAAACTTTTCAGCCACAGTACTATTGCTTTCATTGTAAATACTTCTTCGTTCAGAGTGGCCTACAAGCACATACTCTGCCCCTAAGTCTTTAACTAGTTGTGCATCAACTTCACCTGTAAAAGCACCAGATTTATACTCAGAAATAGTCTGAGTTCCAGTAGATACACCACTTGCAATAAGCGCTGAAACTAATGGGAACGGAGGAAATAATACAACGTCTATCTTTTTAGATTTAACATTGTTGATAGCGTCAGACATTTGCTTAACTAGCTCTAAAGAACCATTCATTTTCCAATTGCCTGCGACCATCGCTTTGCGTATTGCCATTTTTCCACTCCACATTAGAAAACGGGCGAGATATTAACTTTTATCGCCCAAAAATACAAGCGGTTATTGTTATCAATCAGTGTGTTTGCTCATAGATTCAACAACAGCTGCGATTTTTTGCGCACTATCGATTACAATCTTTTCTTGTTCTGCTTCAACCATAACGCGAACAACTGGCTCGGTTCCTGATTTACGAAGTAATACACGCCCTTTTTCACCTAATGTTTGCTCTACTTCAGCAACAGCTGCCAGCACTTCAGATGATTTGGTCGGATCTGTTCCTGGCGTATAGCGCACATTAATCATTTTCATTGGGTATTTTGTAAAGCCTGCCCCTAAATCTTGTAATGTACGATTTTGTGCAACCATTGCAGCTAATACCTGTAAACTTGAAATGATACCATCACCCGTGCTTATCAAATCAAGATTTAGAACGTGACCAGAGCTCTCTCCACCAATTTTCCAGCCTTTTTGCTGTAGCAGCTCCATTACATATCGGTCACCCACTTTACTGCGTTCAAACTCGATTCCTTTAGCTTTTAAGGCATTTTCTAAACCCATGTTAGACATTACAGTACCAACAACACCACCACCTAGGTTATCATCTTGAGCAGCCTGACAAGCAATAATATAAACTAAATCATCGCCATCAAATACACGACCATTGTGATCAACCATCATCACACGGTCGCCATCGCCATCATAAGCAATACCAACATCAGCCTTTAACTCAAGCACTTTGCGTTTTAAGGTATCTACATGTGTAGCGCCACACTCATGATTAATATTTACACCATTGGGTTCACATGCGTGGGTTATTACTTCTGCGCCTAATTCACGCATAACTGAGGGTGCAATGTGATAGGTGGCACCATTAGCACAATCAACAACTACTTTTAAACCTTCTAGCGACAACCCTTGTGGAAACTGGCTTTTACAAAACTCAATATAACGGCCATCAGCGCTAGGCAAACGACTCGCTTTACCTAGCTTGTCTGAAGCAACACACGTCATTGGTTCATCTAACATAGCTTCAATTTGAAGCTCAACAGCATCATCGAGCTTTAGGCCTTGCCCATTAAAGAACTTAATACCATTATCATAATATGGGTTATGTGAAGCACTAATTACAATCCCTGCTTCAGCGCGAAACGTCTGTGCTAAATATGCAACAGCAGGCGTCGGCATAGGGCCAAGTAATATAACATCAATACCGGCAGCAATTAAGCCAGCCTCAAGTGCTGTTTCAAGCATATACCCTGAAATACGTGTATCTTTACCTATGATTACTTTTTTAGTACCGCTTTGAGATAACACTCGTCCTGCAGCCCAACCTAATTTCATCGCAAATTCAGGATTAATTGGTGGGGTGCCTACCAATCCGCGCACACCATCTGTGCCAAAATACTTTCTTTCTTTCATTATAAAATTCCTTGTGTGCAGGCTTGATATACATTGAGTACGTCTGCAGTTTCTTTTACGTCATGTACACGAATAATTTTTGCGCCATTTTGCGCTGCAATTAACGCGCCTGCTAGGCTGCCCGCTAATCGCTCGTTTATGTCTCTATTTAACAAATTACCTATCATCGATTTACGTGATAACCCTGCCAACAATGGCAAATCAAATTTATTAAAATCATCAAACTTAGTTAATATTTCATAGTTATGAGCAAGCGTTTTACCAAACCCAAAACCAGGATCTAGAATAAGTTGTTCTAACTTAATTCCCGCTGTTTCACAGGCTTTAATACGCCGAGTAAAAAATGTGTTGATATCGGCAAATAAATCATCGTAATGAGGGGCTGATTGCATACTACGAGGCTGTCCTTGCATATGCATTAAGCAAACAGCTACATCTTTAAACTGAGAAACGACCTCTAACGCTCCGTGTTCTTGTAGTGCGCGAACATCATTAACAATATCTGCTCCTGCTAATATTGCTTGCTCCATTACTTGCGCTTTACTTGTATCTATTGAGATAATACAGTCACTTTGCTCACGAATTACTCTTATGACTGGAATTACTCGGGCAAGTTCCTTTTCAAGCGTTACATCGGGGGCACCTGGGCGAGTAGATTCTCCCCCTATATCTAAAATTTGCGCTCCATCATCTAATAATTGCATCGCACGCTTTAACACTTCTGCAGGCTTTAAAAATTGCCCACCATCAGAAAACGAATCCGGCGTTACATTCAATATCCCCATAATAACGGGTTTTTCAAGATTGAGTGTACGCCCTCTTGGAAGAGTTAATGTGCTAGTCATTGCCAACCTTTATTTTTTTCTAAATCGCTGATACAAAAAAGCCCCGAAGTTCGGGGCTTTCATTCACTATTTTAACGATTATTCAGCTTTATCATCAAGGTTTGTTTCATCTTTTTTTGATGAATCATCCAATTTTTGACTTTCATCATTAACAGGCTCTTGAGGTGCTTGGGCTTTTTCAGGCTTAGCTTCATGGCGGTCATGCGCATCACGTGGTTCACGTACTGGTTGGCGCGCCATTAAATCATCAATTTGCTTAGCATCAATAGTTTCATATTTCATCAGCGCATCTTTCATTGAGTGAAGAATATCAATGTTTTCTTTTAATATTTCTTCTGCTCGTTGATAGTTACGATCAGATAGTAATCGAACCTCTGCATCTATCACTTTTGCTGTATCGTCCGACATGCTAGATGAACGACTACTGCCACCGCCCATGTACATTTCGTTTTGATCTTCAGCGTAAAGTAACGGGCCTAGTTTTTCACTTAAACCCCAATGCGTAACCATTTTACGCGCTATATCTGTAGCTCGCTCAATATCGTTACTTGCACCCGTTGTTACTTTATCCGCACCATAAATAAGTGCTTCAGCAATACGACCACCATAGAGGCTAGAAATCATCGATTCTAAAAGCTCTTTGGAATGGCTAACGCGATCTTGTTCAGGTAGATACATTGTTACACCGAGCGCTCGGCCACGTGGAATAATAGATACTTTATAAACAGGATCATGCTCTGGCACCATACGGCCAACAATTGCATGGCCTGCTTCGTGGTAAGCCGTCATCTCTTTCTCTTGCTCGCTCATCACCATGGTCTTGCGCTCAGCACCCATCATGATTTTATCTTTAGCAGCATCAAACTCAGCCATACTTACAACACGCTTATTACCACGTGCTGCGTAAAGCGCAGCTTCATTTACTAAGTTTGCTAAATCAGCACCAGAGAAACCTGGCGTACCACGTGCTATAAGAGCCGCTTCTACGTTATCGCCTAATGGCACTTTACGCATGTGTACTTTAAGTATTTGCTCACGACCACGAATATCAGGTAAACCTACTTCAACTTGACGGTCAAAACGACCTGGACGAAGTAATGCAGGGTCTAATACGTCAGGTCGGTTAGTTGCTGCGATAACGATGATACCTTCGTTACCACCAAAACCATCCATTTCTACAAGCATTTGGTTAAGTGTTTGCTCACGTTCGTCGTTACCGCCGCCCATACCAGCACCACGTTTACGACCAACAGCGTCAATCTCATCGATAAAGATAATACAAGGCGCTGCTTTTTTAGCTTGCTCAAACATGTCGCGCACACGTGATGCACCAACACCTACGAACATTTCAACAAAGTCTGAACCCGAAATTGTGAAAAATGGGACTTTCGCCTCACCGGCAACCGCTTTTGCAAGGAGTGTTTTACCAGTACCCGGTGGGCCGACCATTAGTACGCCCTTAGGAATACTACCGCCTAGCTTTTGGAATTTTGATGGGTCACGTAAAAAGTCTACCAGTTCGGTAACATCTTCTTTTGCTTCATCACAACCTGCAACATCAGCAAAGGTTGTTTTAATTTGGTCTTCGCTCATTAAGCGCGCTTTGCTCTTACCAAACGACATAGCCCCTTTACCACCACCGCCTTGCATTTGACGCATGAAAAATATCCATACACCAATAAGCAATATCATCGGGAACCAAGAAATAAATATACTTGCTAAAAACGATTGTTCTTCAGGTTTAACACCCTTCACAATGACATCGCCTTTAAGTAAGTCATTTAAAATGTCTTTATCGTAAATTGGCATAATCGTTTGAAAACGCTCGCCACTGGATTTAGTGCCAGTAATTGTGCCACTGGTACTTTCAATTGCCACTTCTTGTATAGAGCCATTTCGGGCATCTTTAACAAATTGACTGTAGCTTGTTTGACGATCTACTTGATCGCCGCCATTAAAGCTCTGAAAGACTGACATCAGCACAACTGCAATGACCAGCCATAGTATTAAATTTTTCGCCATATCGCTCAAGGGGTTAACCTCTTGTATCCAATTAATTTAAATTCAACTAAACGCCAAGCAACTGTACTACAGTTTGTATCCAGTCGCTACTATATATACTTCCCGAGAACGGGCACGCGAGGCATCAGGTTTACGTATTTTCACTACTTTAAAACTATTACGTACGTCTTGTAAGTATTGATCAAAGCCTTCACCTTGGAATACTTTTACAATAAATGCGCCATTTTTCTTTAGCACTTGACTACACATGTCTAGTGCAAGCTCTACCAAATACATACTACCAGCTTGATCAACTGAATTATTACCACTCATATTTGGTGCCATGTCAGAGAATACCACATCAACATTTTTACCATCAATGCGTTTTAATAACGCATTTAATACCGCCTCCTCACGAAAATCACCTTGTAAAAAGTCAACACCGGCAAGAGAGTCCATTGGTAAAATATCACACGCTATTACCTGACCTTTATCACCCACTTTTTCAGCTAGGTATTGAGACCAACTACCAGGAGCCGCACCTAAATCAACTACGGTCATACCTGGACGCAGTATTTTATCTCTATTTTGGACTTCATCTAATTTAAAAACGGCTCTAGAACGCCAGCCTTTTTTTTGCGCTTCTTGAACATATTTATCATCAAAATGTTCTTTCAGCCATCGCTGTGAACTGGCTGACTGTTTTTTATTTGTCATAAATTAACACGCAACTAATTAGTAATATTCTTTAGATGGCGGTAGAATACCCTTAATTCAAGCCATATTCAGCAAAATTTGTATAAACATGACATTATCAAACAAACAAAAGCAGTTTTTAAAAGGTCAGGCACATAGCCTCAAGCCTGTAGTTTTACTAGGTTCTAACGGTTTAACCGAAGGCGTAGTAATGGAAATTCAAAGTGCATTAGAAATTCACGAATTGATTAAAGTTAAAGCTCCAACTGACGATCGTGAGACTAAAGCACTTATTTTTGAAGCTATCGTTCGTGAAACAGGTGCGACTAAGCTACAAACAATCGGTCATACTATCGTGCTTTACCGTCAAAGCGCTGAGAAAAAAATACATTTACCACGTAACTAAAATAGTATTTTATTTCGTATATAAAAAAACCAGCTAGCGCTGGTTTTTTTGTTCTAGGGCGTGTTGGCTTTGTGGATTGGGAAATTCAATTAATGGCTATTAGGGCCTAAAAGTCCATGGTTAAATCACTTACATCATATTTATGCGTCTCATTATTTTTATTTAATAAAAAGTAACGCGTAAAATCTGTTTCATGCATTGGCTCAACATTGTCACCTGAGAGTAACTCTGCAAGCTTAGGTGTAGTGTTACTGTGTCCAATTACAATCACAACCCCATCTAAATCAAGTAATGTATTTTGAAGTGCAATTAAATCACTTGCATTATATACCTCAGTTTTAGTCTTAAAGTACTTTTCTAATGGCGCTATTGTTTGTAATGTGCGCTTGTAGTTGCTGCTAAACAACTGAACTTTATTATATTTTTCAAATAGACTAATCAAACTCTGCGCACGCTTTTCACCCTGTTCTGTTAGACTAGGATTCTCCCCTGATGATTTTTCACTATGGCGGAATAAATAAATTTCATCCGGCGCTGCAAATACTGAATCACAGCTCAGTAACGCAAGTAAAAGTAGCATCATTATATTTTTAACATTCATATTTTTTGACCTCGTTTATACTCTAATAAGCGATTAATAAATTCCGTCGTCAGTTCATTTATTGCACCGGTTTCTGCGTTTATTATTAAACTGAAACCAACGTTTAAATGTGGAAAAACAACTAAGTCACTGCGATACCCTTGAACCCAACCACTGTGATAATAAAGTATTTCATCGGCATAATTATATATTCTCCACCCTAACCCATAGAATGTGCCCTCTAAATGCTTTTTCCATACGCGCCTATAGCGTTCTTTTTTTGTCAAAGTATAAGGACGAGTCTGAATTGCCAATGCATCAAGTGATAAAACTTCGGGATACTGACCTAATTGTGCTTTTAACCAAATAGCCATATCACTCGCACTTGCGTTAATGCCAGCTGCAGGCCCGACTTTATAATAATTTTTTTTAAGCTTGGTACTGTACCAACGTTTTTTTCCACGCACGTGCGGCAAGGCATAATTACGATCTTTTACCATTGCGTCATAGCCTAAGCTGGCATCAGCCATTTTTAGGGGACTAAATATCGTGTCAGTTAACCAGCTAGTGTAGCTTCTGTCTGTGCTTTTTAAGATAACCTCATTAATTAAACTAAACATAACATTTTGATAGCCATAACAACGTCCAGGTTTACAGATTGGTTCAACATTTAGTAACTGCTGAACAATATCGGGGTAACTCATGGGCGATTCAATCAAATTGTCGTAAGCATTTGGAACCAAGCCGCTTGAATGGCTTAAAATATGAAACACTTTTAAATCGTTTTTATAATTCGTGTTTTTAAAATCAGGAATATATTCACTAATTGGACTATCTAATTTAAGTAGGCCCTCGGCGGCTAGTTGAGCAGCCAACGAGCCTGCAAACGTTTTAGATACAGATGCTAATCTAAAGCGGGTATGCGCGTTTACTTTTCTCCCGTTGGGTACTTTAGTTAAGCCCATAGTATGAATGTAATCTCGGTTTTGTGTATTAATTATAGACAAGGCAGCACCAGGAATACCTTTGCTTTTTAGCTTTTTTTCTACATAACGACCGTATTTTTTTACAAATGCATCCCAGTCAGGATCTGCTTTTGCTGCAAAGCCCACCGTGCTAAATAATAAACACACTGCGGCAAAGCAATACAGCAAAGGGTTAAGGTACTTCATTTTATAATTTTATCTTTTAACTTTATCTAGACACATAATATCATGAAGTTTTGTTTGGACTAACGTACAATACGGCAATTATTATGCTTTAGTGGGTGTTTAGTTCTTATGCGTTTTTTAGTTGTATCACTTTTTATTTTTTTGTCCGCTGGTTGTTCAATCACAAAGCAACCTGCTGAATCTTTAACCATGCCGTTAAAGCCAACTTTAAAAAGTCAAACATACCTGCTTGAGTATGAAACAGAGCACGCTTCTCCAAAAGTAAAGTCTGTTCAATTACCTGCTCATAAAATACAGTTTAATCAAACAGTTAAAATCGTATCAGATAAAGCAAGTATGACTGACACGTTATTGTCGCAAATAAGCCAAGCACTTAACGAAAAACAATTAAAAGTAACAACAAGAAACGATAGTGATTACATTCTTACAATTCAACAACTTGATTTAGCATTTAAAGACGATATTCAATACACACCAAGTAAACCAGAAAAAACATATTCTCTGTATAAAAAGGTTGTTCAACAATACCCCACTCAACAATGCGCAGCGATTTTTGCAGAAGTAAGCATGCGGTTAACCCACAAAAAGTCTGGTGACGTTGTGTGGTTTGCAAAATCATCAATAGACAGTGCAAGCTTTCACCAAGAGCCGCTAGCTTATAGCTTTAACGAAGAACAAAAAATATCTAACGAGTTGGAAGTAGCTGCTTTTATCCACCAACAAAATACAGAGCAAGCACGCCTTGCTCGAGTAGATAAAGAAATAGAAATACCCGATTATAAAATAATATCGAAGCTATCTAACCTGACAAAAATAAGTGGACCATGTAATCGCACAGAAGTGAGCGCATTGACTCCCATGATGCAATTTTACTTAAGTAGTATATTAATAGATAAAATTAAAGTGCAGTAAAGCTCGGCTTTCACTACATTTTCTTACAGATTATGAAAGGCTATTAACAATATACTACGCTTTATAACAACTAATAATTAGGTCGAAAGATGAAACACTCTTTACTTAACCATACTTTATTTTACATAAGCTTATTTTGTAGCTGCATGTACAGCACTACAAGTATGGCAAGTAATCGCTACTACGCCGATAATACACTAGAGCCAACTCAAGGCTTTGCTTGGGATTGGAGTGCCGGTGGGGGCTATTATATTAAAGATTCATACTTAGTCGGTGTTGACTCCTACGCCGACGGTATAGAGATTGATTTAAGCCTTGCTATTTCTTACGATAAATTCTATCTCGACTTCGATCATAACCAACTCAGTGGTGGCTTTGTTATAGGCTATAGTTTAGTTGATAAGTTTGATTGGGGATTAGATATTTTAGCCACAAATATTCAAGCTGGGTTTGATGAAAGAGGTATTGGCCTTACCGGGAATGATATAATCGATGAATTACGCGGTATAAAATCACGTAGCTATGACTTTGATACTGGTCTTAGATTAACTCGTCGCTTTGCTAACTCACAAATATCATTTGAATACCTTCATGATATTTCAAGCACCCACAATGGCTGGATTATTAATACTTTTTTCAGTCACATTTTACCTTGGCGAAATTGGGAATTTAGATCGGGTGTTGGACTAAGTGCATATTCTGCCAATTTTACTAACTATTATTTTGGCATAGATAAAGATGAAGCTTCAGCACTACGCCCTATTTATAAAACAAACGTTAGTACCAGTCTTATTTTTGAATTTCATGCTGAGTACCCTATAAACCAAGATTGGGTTTTTTTAGCTGGTTGGCTTACTACATGGTTTTCAAAAGAAATTGATAACAGTCCTATCATTTCTCAAAGGTATCAACACAAAGCCAAGGTAGGCCTACGTTATGTATTTTAGATGGATTTGCATACTCGCAATTTTTCCTACTGTTTTGTCTGCACAGACAGAAAGTAACCCAGCACCACTTATTGTAATTCCCGATACATGTGTCGCCTTACGTGAAGGGCGAAATTGCTATGCCGATGTTGTCATAACATGGCAGCAACCGACTATTGGCAACTACTGCTTACGTGATGCAACCTCTAAATATATTATGCAGTGTTGGCTAAAACAAAAACAAGGCACGCTTAATTACACCTTTGACTCAGAGCAAAGCATCTCGTTTGAGCTTTTTGACAGTAACACATCAAAAGTAATCGATACCAGCGAAGTTAAGCTACAGTGGGTATACCAAAATAGGCAAAAAAAGCGCCGTTGGCGACTATTTTAAACAACATATTAAGGATAGTTTATGGATAATTACGGTACTATTTTACTCGTTGAAGACGATGTATCGCTTGCTCAATGGGTCGCTGAGTATTTAACTGAGCAGGGTTACACCACCCATGTTTGCCACCGAGGTGATGAAGTAATAAGTAAAGTAAAAACCTTAAATCCAAATATTGTTCTACTCGATATTATGTTACCTGGACAAGATGGCATCAGTGTATGTAGAGAGCTTCGTAGCTTTTATACTGCACCAATTATCATGCTTACCGCTCGAAACGAAGAAATGGATGAAGTCATAGGTTTAGAGGTCGGAGCAAGCGATTATATAATGAAGCCTGTTCGCCCACGTGCGCTTTTAGCGCGGATCAAAGCGGCACTTCGCCAAAACAATGAACCTAATAAGCCAAAAACAAACAATAATATTGTTACTGTTGGTACGTTGAGTATTAACACCGAATCACGTAACGTAAAATTTAACGAGCAAGATATAAATATTTCGAGCGCCGAGTACTTATTACTGCACTACTTAGCGAGTAACGCAGGTCAAGTGGTGTCTCGCGATGCCGTTTTTAAAGCAACTAAAGGCAGGGAATACGACGGCCTTGATAGAAGTGTTGACGTGCTTATTTCTGCGCTTCGTAAAAAGTTTAACGACGACCCGCAAAATCCAGAAAAAATTAAAACCATCTGGGGGCGAGGCTATTTACTCGTTACCACCGCGTGGTAATAAAATGATGCGTATATAAATGAAAACGTTTTATATCTCATTACTTGGCAGTGCACTTTTATCGATCGTAGTGTTAGGCTGGTTAATTGATACATTTAGCCAACAAACCCATTCACCGCAAGATGAGTTTGCAGTACAAAGTAAAATGATTACTGGTTTCAGCCAGCAGTTAACTTATATTGCCACTTCCGAACGTAAAGCTTATGTAAAAAAACTTGCTGATGACTTTGATTTACTGCTTGATTATAAATTAAATGACTCACTTGCTCTGCCTCCTTCACTATTATTGCAAATGCATAGACCTAATGGTTTGATTTTAGAAGATCAACAAGGCTTTTATATGCTTTATAGCAGTCAAACGTTAAGCCCCTATCATATTTCAATGCGGCTAGATAAACGCGCAAATAAAGAGCAGCGTAACGATATCGTACTGACTCTTCTTTTTTATACTGGGTTATGTGTTTTTATGGGTTTTATTATAGCCCCCCTAGCAAAACGCCTCACTGTTTTAAACGAAGCGGCTAAAAAGTTTGCATCAGGTAACGTGCAAGCCAGAATTAAAGTATCGTACTTTACTTATATTAAAGATGTAGAGCTTACTTTTAACCGGATGGCCAGCCAGATAGAAAAACTAGTTGCTGAAAATAAGCTTATGGCTTCGAGTCTTTCTCACGATATACGCACACCAATTGCCTGCTTAAGATTTGGGCTCGACGCAGCATTAGACAGCCGCGAAGAACAAAAAATAAAGCAATACTTAGCCCGTATGGAAAATGATTTAGATCATATGGAATCAATGCTAAAAAGCTATTTAGCATTTTCAACACTTGAACAAAATGCTAATAAATTAACGTATTCATCCACTAATATTAAGCACTACCTTGAAAACATTTTAGTGCAGCTAGCCCCTAAATTAGAATCACAAATGCTCAATATTCAACTCAACAGTTCGAACGATATAATTAACGCCGACTTACACTGGCTCGCTCGCGCAATCACAAACTTATTAACCAATGCATGCGACTTTGCTGAACAACATATTTACCTCAGTGCACGCCTTGATGAGCAACAACTTGTTATTACTGTTGAGGATGATGGCCCTGGCATTGCTAAGGAAAACTTTAACAACGTATTCAGTCCATTTTTTAAAGAAGAAGCACACCGAAATCGTGCAGATAAAAGTTATGGCCTTGGTTTAGCTATTGTGGCTAAAGTTGCCGATTGGCATCACGGTAATATTCAAGTCAGTACCAGCAAACAACTTGGAGGCGCCTGCTTTACTCTTACTATTGATCAACATTATAAAACGCAAAGTATTCATTAAGTGCTGTACCGGACGACTTTTAAATCAACTCGGTAATTTATAAAACACGGTAATACTAATTAAAATTTACGGTTATAACACACTGCTCACTCAATAAATTGCGCAAGATCAGCAATAAGCACTTTTTATTTTTTTACATTTCCAGTAGATTGTCAGCGCCGTCACAAAATAGAGAAGTACAATAATATGAGCGCAATTAGAGGCGAGTTTAGCTCTCGCTTTGGTTTCATTATGGCCGCTGCGGGTTCTGCCGTTGGTTTAGGCAATATTTGGGGTTTTCCCACACAAACAGCCAGTAATGGCGGTGCAGCGTTTTTAGTTGCATATTTAGTATTGGCATTTTTTTTAGCCTACCCTGCATTAATGGCAGAGCTAATGATTGGTCGACACGGCCAAGCAAATGCTGTTTCATCACTTGCAAAAATATCAAATAAACCTTGGCAAAAGCACTTTGCTTTTATTGTCGGCTTTGGCGGTATTTTATGTGCAGGCTTTATACTTAGCTTTTATGCCATCGTTGCAGGCTGGATGCTCAGCGCGACGATAGAGCCAGCCACAACATTAGTTGGCGCATCATCGGCTTCAACGTGGTTAAGTGAACAATCACTTACCCGCAATATCATATTTACTATCGTGTTTATTCTATTAACAGTGGCGATTATTAGCCGTGGTGTCGAAAATGGCATTGAAAAGTGGTCAAAACGTTTAATGCCTGCACTTTTAGGGATTTTATTTTCGCTAATAGCTTACGTAATGACTCAAGATGGTGCAGTTGAGGGCTTAAAAGCGTACCTTGTTCCTGATTTTTCGTCTATTTTTGACGCTAAATTATTAGTTAGCGCATTAGGCCAGGCCTTTTTCTCATTATCACTGGGCACTAGTGTTATGATTATTTATGGCTCTTATATCAGTAAAAAAGAAAATTTAGTTTCACTTGGGGCTTATGTAACGCTTATAGACGTATTCATTGCCTTTGTCGCAGGCTTACTTATTATTCCGGCTATGTACGTTGCACAAGCACAAGGGGTTGAGATTTTCTCTTCGACAACAGGTGAACTGCTCTCAGAGGACACGTTAGTATTTCAAGTATTGCCAGCGCTTTTTGATGGTATGGGTGACATGGGTTTATTTGTAGGTTTTGCATTTTTTGCGCTAATGAGTATTGCAGCACTAACATCGTCTATTTCAATGCTTGAAGCGCCCGTATCGTATACCGTAGAGCGATTTGCACTTAAGCGGGTACAAGCAACATGCCTAATTGGTGGATTAATTGCTGTAGTTAGTATTACTATAGTCTGTAATCTAGAGAGTTTATTTGGTTTAGTAATTACACTTACAACCAAAGTTGCTCAGCCTTTACTTGGTCTGATGTGCTGTATATTTGTAGGCTGGATCTGGTATAGAGGCTCGTTGCTTAAAGCAATTCAGCAAGGTAATCCAGAAGTACATAACACATTATTCTGGAAAATATGGCCTTGGTACACTAAGTTCGTATGCCCGCTCGCTATAGGCATGGTATTTTTGCACTCACTGCTAAGCTAAATACCTTAAAAATACGCTATAAAAAATAACCCATCCGTAATTAGCATGCTAATTACGGATCTCAGATTAAAACCACGCGAATTCAAATTAAAAACTTATGAGTCTTAATAAAAAACAGATATGAAAATGCTTAAATAGCATCCTCATCTTCTTCAGCAGTTCGAATACGAACAACACGCTCTACATCAGTGACAAATATTTTTCCATCGCCGATTTTTCCTGTTTGTGCTGTTTTAACAATAACGTCTATAGCACGCTCTACATCGTCATCCGCTAAAATAATATCTAGTTTTACCTTAGGTAAAAAATCAACCATATACTCAGCACCACGATACAATTCGGTATGCCCTTTCTGACGTCCAAAGCCTTTAACTTCACTCACCGTCATTCCGTTGATACCAACCTCCGATAGCGCTTCACGCACATCATCTAATTTAAAAGGTTTGATGATTGCTTCAATTTTTTTCATATTCATTATTTTCCAAAGCTTTAATTACCTCGATTTTAGACAATCATTATCTTCATAGCAAACAAAGCAATTGAATTGCGGTGATAAAAAAATCAGCCGTGATATAATTTTCACTATAACAATAATTACACTATCGCAGTAAGTGAGATTAATATGAAAAATAAGAAACATGGCTTCACCCTATTAGAGCTAATGGTTACGGTTGCGATTGTGGGTATTGTCGCTTCTATTGCACTTTGGAGCAGCAGTAACATGCTAGAAGAGAACCGCGCTGAGAATTTTTTGTTAGAATTAAAGAGGAATGTTAGCTATGCGCGCTCTCAAGCAGCCAGCTCCGATGAAATTGTCATTGTTTGCCCGGTACAGTTCAATGCCCTAAAAAGGAACGATCAACAATTACCATGCAGGAATAATTGGGATAAAAATAAAATAATCATTGTTTTTATCGATAAAATTAATTCAAAAGAAGACCGTGATAAAAATAAAGTTAGCTATAATTCACCCGGAGATAGCTTACTGCGTGTAATGGAAAAAATTGGACCAAACGATAAGCTAAAATATACAGGAAACGAAAGTATGTTGCGATTTAATACAAGTGGTCGAATTACCACTAAGCCGGGTGATTTCGTATATTGCCCAAATAGTGGTAGCGGTAGCGAGAACGTAAAAGCGTTGACTATAACTCAGTCGGGCACCGCCTTTTATCTTGGTGATAACGAAAATAAATGCGGTTAAAAAACAATCAAACATGCTTGTCATATTGTTATCATTTACTACACTAAAATAATGTTTTGCACTAACGGGAACTTCAAGGATGAGGTATATCACACTTTCACACAATGTTGTTGGGATGACCCTTTTAGAAATAATGGTATGCATAACTATTTTTGCAATAATTAGCCACCTTACTCTGTCTTTTTCTCCTAATTTTTTAGCCTTAAATCGTGCAAGTAATCAAATGAACTTATTGCATCGTAACATTAACTACGCGAGGCTATATGCCATAGAAAATGGAACATACGTTACATTATGTGCACTAAAAAATAATGAGTGTGTGGTAGATTATTGGGATGATCAGGTATCACTATTTATTGATAGTGATAAGTCTACATCGCTAAATGACGAAGAATTACTATTAAGTACGTTTGAGCATACTCACCATGCAGATAGTCTTGAATACCCAAGAAATGCGATTACATTTAGACCTGATGGCTCATTAAATGGTTTTCAAAACGGTACTTTTATCTACTGCCCAAACAATGATAAAGCAAATCTGGAAGGACTTGCTTTATCGATAAGCCAAACAGGAAGAATTAGAATTAAATCAACGAATAAATGCCAGAAAAAATAAGCTACCTTCCCCAGCAATAATTAATATCGGAATTGCCTTTTTTACCCTTAGCGCCTTTGAGCCCGACATCAGTAATGGACAATTCTTTACAGTCTGCATCATCTTTTACCACTCCTGCAATTGGTTTTGCTGTTATAGTAAATGTCGTTTTCTCTGTGTTTAATTCTATTGATAACTCGAAGTGTTTGTTTTCAGTTTTATTTTCAATACCTAAATCTGAGAATGTTTTAGTATATTCACGATTATCAACAAAAAACTGCTCTTCTTTGTTTGCTGCATCCAATAAAGCAGCGGCAGCTTCTGCTCTAGATGCGCGCTTTACGTATTCGGTATAGTTAGGTAGCGCTATAGAAGCTAATATACCAACAATAGCAACGGCTACCATAAGTTCAATGAGTGTAAATCCATTCTGCTTTTTTAGCATTTGTATATCCTTAGTTCTTAATTTCATCATTTTCTTCGCGTTTATAAATATAAGTTTGGAAAACCTCAAGCCCTAAAGTCACTGGATTTCCTGAAGTATCTTCTGGATTTCCTGAAGTATCTTCTTCATCTACTAGCTTTATTTCGCCATCAACAACCACCAAATCAGGCCCTTGTATTTTAATCGGCTTCATTGGATTATCTCCATCTTTTCTTAATGGACCCGGAAAATAAAATTGGCTTTCTTGGGTAACGTCAACACTAGGGTCGCTATCACATTTGCCATCGGCATTGCTATCAACACAAGAGGGTGATTCACCAAAGAAGAGCTGAGGGGTATCTGGCACATCATAACTCGTTGCAAATTTTAACTCGTCATAAACTTTAGTTCCATAATGCAAATGAAAAGCATATAAAGAGCCCCCACCGCCACTAAGTGAACATTGATTTTCAGTTGATGTTTTTGACTCAGGTGTAAAGGACGTAAAGTAAGCAACGCCACCAACCACAGTCGAAGCTGCTAGGGACTTTTCACCGATTCCAAGCTCATATCGCCAACCTTTAAAATCAGCTAAGTCAGCTTCTAACTCAACAAATTTATCTACATCATCCAATGCATTCCCAAATGGGTCACTATTCATTTGCATCAAATCTGCTGGCTTAATACTATCTGGTGCTTTAGTTTTATATGATTTTGTAAGTGTATTTTCATCTCGGATCATAAATAGCTGATCTTTTTCATTCGTATCAGTTGGCTTTGAACGATTACCACTTCCAATCACTACCGCATCATAGGGTGTATCAAGGCGAGTGACTGTTTTTTTACCGTTGATTGTCGTTTCTGTAACCTTACTAAACATAGTTCTTGCCACTAATGGTTGGTAAAAAAAACGCCTATCTTCTGTTGCCTTGCTACTACCTAATTCAGCTAGTTTAAAGTGGCTAAACTCATCTACATCTGTTCCTGGCATATCGATACGCCATATATTACCACCGGTGTCTGCCGCATAAATCCTATCAATGTAACCATCATAATCAGAGTCAAGTGTTGTTACATCGGCGGCAATACTGTGCTTACCTGTAAAACCATTCTTGTCTGGAGTCAAGGCCCATACAAGAGTCCCTTCTTTCGCATCCACAATAAAAACACCTCGCCCGATATCATCCTCACTACGTATAGCGGCATCTTTATTGGTGTCGTACCCTGCACCAAAAACTAATAATGGCTTATCACCAAAAGCTTTAATATAGGCAATTTTTGGTTTAGACCATGTTTGAGCAAGTTCCTTAAAGTCTCCTTTGCCGCCTTCTATTGGCTTATCCCATAATTTTTCAGGCTTATTTGGAGATGTTATATTCAACGCATAGTAATTTTTCCCTCCACGGCGCATTCCAGCAAAAGCCCAAACCTCATTACCTTTTTTAGCATCTATAATGCCATCGTTTATACCATCGTTATTTAAATCTTTATTATTAAAATAAACACTAATCGGCCCATCCATACCATACACTTTGGTCTCAGCCTGATTATTGCGTAATGGTTTAATTATGTCGTATAGATCAGAGGGAATAAATGCCCAGCTTTCGCTCACTGTATTACCACTATCTTTAAACATATGTAAAAAGCCAGCATTAGTGCCAATAAGTATACGAATATCATCATTGCCATAATCAATGGCAACAGGTTTCGAGTGCAGTGGATCGCCAAAAATATCTAAACGCTGATCGTTTGATGAACCGTCTTTATCTTCATCGTCTACATCTACCCCCATAGCCCACTTTATGTCTGAACTTGCTAAGCTAAGGGGATTATCAGTAACTAAATCAAGTATGTCGCCTACAACTGATGTATTAAAACTGACTATTTTTCCCTCTTTATCAGTATATAAATTTCGACTAGTCGTATTTAGTGTCGTTAAATGAAGATTAACGCCACCTTGCGCGACGGCATTACCATCGGCAGGAGCTCCACTGGGGAGCCAAAATGTTTTGGCCCCTTTATCAATTAAACCATTATTATCTAGCGCTTGTTTACTTGCTGAATCTATAATTGTACTACCAGAGACTTCTAGTTTCTTTAAATTCCCTCGCCATCGAGCACCTGTTTCCGGATAAAACATGGCAAAATAAATCGCGTTACGACTCCTCGTTTGATCTACATTATTACTCGCGACCGATGGAGATGAAAAACTATCATTAACCTCTCGAATCCGTGAAATTGTATTTTTTAAAGCATCTGATAATTGCGTTGCAGTATTTGCATGCAAATATTGACCACCACCGTAAGACGCTGTATCAGAGAGTAAATTTTTACCTGAATTACTCATCCCTGTCCCAAAGCCTATCGGATAGACTCTACCAATATCATGCACTGTTTTTGTGTCTGTATATAAATCAATCTCAACATCTTTAGTACCATGAATAACTTTAGCTAATGCCGTTAAATAGCTATTACTCACAACGGGTCCATTACCGAAAAAATAGCTTTTATGTAATTCATTTATGTCGCTGTTTCGATTAGCATCTTCAGATGGGTCGCCATCTGTCATTAAGATTATGTTTACACTGTTATCACAGCGTAATGGCTCACCTGATACTGGCTTAAAAGGTGACTGATATACCCCGAGAGATTCTGCAGTAAAATCACGAGAATTAGTGTTAGTCCCATAGTAAACACGCTGCCCTGTGATATACAAATATGCCTCCCACAAGGTTTCAGTTAATGGTGTAGAGCCACTTGCCGGCAATGCATTAATTTGGTTTAACAAAAATGCCTTTTCAGAACCAATTCTGGCTAAAACATAGCCACCATTATTGCCATTAAAACGCATTAAACCAAAATCAATGTCATCATTATCATTGACTAATTGCTTTATGGCATTTTGTGCAACTTTTAAACGACTATCCTGACACGAAGCCCGCAAAGAGCCATTCACTCTTTTATAGCATTGCTGATTTCGGTTATATATAGACTTGCTTTCAAAGCATTCTATCTGGGAAGATTTCCTGTCATAACATCTATCTCCATCTGTTACATCCCACGCCATGCTGCCGGATGTATCAAAAATCATTAAAACACGTGGCTTTTCATCGGTCTCAACGTTGTGATTTACATATAGCTCTATATCTTCGGCAATGACCGATAAACTTACAATTGAACAAAGGAATGAGGCAAACACTTTCTTAAATTTCATTTTAAATCCGCTCACTTAATTAACTACCTGTTGTGCCATTCCAGTTACTATTGTTAACTGGTGCTTGCTTTTTGAGCCATATTCAATAGTCGTCGTAACTTGTAGTATATTGCATGAAATACCGGTAGTTGCTGCATTACTTCGCAGGCAAGTTAAATTTTGAACCCCCTTATTTAAATTAGTCATTGTGCTTTTCATACCCTCATGGTTCGCTATATCTTTTGATGAAGTGAAAGTATCGGCTTCACCTTCTTTGACTACTTTTGTTATCGTTTCCTCAGGGCTTAATAAAAAACTACTCTTACCGCCTTTTTTTACTTCAGTAAAAATTACGCGCTGTATCTCTCCAATTAACTTATTTTCTGCTACTTCTCTTTCTTGTGCCGCATTTGTAATTTTCACATCAATACTACTGCTACTCATTAATGTTACCGCTATCCCCGTTACAGCAATAACCATGATCAGCGCTGTTATAAGCACCACTCCTTGCTGTTTTGCCGAGGTGGTCTTTAAATTCGCCATGAGTTTCCTCCAACATTATTCAAACGAATCGTTGTCGTGAATACTGTACGTCTAAAGTTATCAGTGAATTTTAATTCACGTTTATTTGCATCTTCACCCAGAGTATAGGTTTGATTTTTAACCTTAAGACCGGCATCCGGCTGCAGTGCTCTGATCAATAAAAACATCTGCACCGTTAATATCCTTCTGCGGGTTTCCCAATCACTCGGGGTCATATCGTTAATGCTTCTGTAAGTATCCACACGATTGTCGCCTGTAGTGTCCAAACCAAAAACAAAACGCATATTTTCAACCCCTTCCATAATTGTTTCTGTTTTCATAGCATCATTAACTAAGCGACGTCGCATTAAAGCAGGTACGGTTAAACTTTTGTTATTTACTTTATAGGTTTGCTTCGCAAGATAATAAACATGGTGACTATAGGGCCACACAGTTGCGCTAATATTTAATGTTCCAGGAGCTATAATTCCACGAACATATTGAGCTTTTTCTTGCTCTGCAATAAAATAGTTTTCGTCATCTTGTGTATTGTTATTTCCAGGTTCGATTATAATTTGCTTACCCTGTAAAAACTTTACTTGTAGAATATCACTCCCTTTAATCGGATTTTTTACACAGTTAAGCTCGGTTTCTGAGTTGGCTTTTTTTGCATAAATCGATCTAAAATTACTCCCGCTAGAAAAATCTGGAAAACTCCCATTATTTACCCCTTCAAAGCAGTCACCACTAGGGGCAGATAAAGTCTCAGTGTTTTTTGCTGCGAATGAGTCTTCGTAAAAGGTTCCCCAGAAGCCAACTTGTTCTATATCACGCTGCATTATGTTTATTGCTAGGCGGCCAGTCTCTTGAAGCTCGCCTATGGTCATTGTGTCTTTCGTCGTGACTTTCATGCCAATATACGTAAACATAACGCCACCTAAGATCAGCACACCGATAAAAAGGGAAATCATCATTTCTAAAAGCGTAAAGCCTCGTTGATACATACTAGCTCCTAATGTAAATATAGCTGGTTAAAACGACTAGACGGCGTTTCTTATCCGCGGCACCACAGTTAACTTTGCTTGTTTGTGTGTTTGCTTTAAATTCTTGTCGGCCTTGCCACGATACAATAACCTCTAAATTAAATGCCTTACTGCCTGTTGGTGTTAAGTTTATGCATACTGTTGCACCATCTAGTGAGCCCGTATTTTCACGCGCTCGAATAGCACGTTTCCATTGCTCTATATTAAGTAAAGCTATTTGAGCTGCACTACACGAGCCTTCAAAACACGTGGTTGATGAATTAGTTGCTGTTTTACTCGTAAAGGACTGTTTATAAAGAGTCGCTAATTGGGGGCTGTCGTTAACGCGAATTCTCTGGACTATATCATTTCCAAGTGCAATAGCAGCAGCACGCTGCATAGAGTCAAAACTGGCTTGTTTTGCCTTCGCTTGCAGCGCAACGGCACCTAATAAGCCAAAACTAAGAATAATAAATGCAATAAGCACTTCAATGAGTGTGAAACCTTTTTGCAATTTAAACTGGTACGATTGCATAGTAAAACCAAATAAAATTATCTAATTGTAAGTTTATGCGATTTATAGGTGGATTCAAGTAGGACTACGACAGACGGTTATATTTATTGATGAACGGTTAGATCCTGCTTATCTTGCGAAATTAAATTTGTAGCAGACTGTTTGGTATTTAACCTGAACTCTGGTTAAGACATTTACTAATATATTGAATCATAATAATATTTAAATTTATTTTTCTCTAGCAAGAGATTTTCAGTGAAAATAAGGCGGAATTACGTGTCAATAGCTGGCCTATTGCAAGTAATTTCAATGCAGTTAGCGCTAAAAACAGCTGCTTGAGATAGATTTATTATCCAGAGTTCAGGTTAATTAG
>NZ_PNDU01000153.1:0-508 GCF_005886635.1 Pseudoalteromonas sp. S558
TGGTGATATGACATAGAAACAGCTGCCATAGTTGGATCATGGTTAACAAAAGCGCCATCAACAAATTGGCCAAGAGCTAACTCACTGTCGGAAGAGTACACACTAGTAGAGCCATTCATGCCTGGCATTGAGCTACTAGCGAGCACTGCTTCAAGAAGATAGACATTACCAGTGAGTGATTGATCAAGATTATTGAATAATTCCATACCCCAAGATTTATTTTCTTTTACCCCAAGATGGTTTCCTGGTTGTTGTTGGGCATGCTCTTGTATGTTAAATGCAGGAAACATTAAATCAAAACAACCCTTAAGGTCCAACATGGTGAGTTTTTCTAAACTAGAAAGTTTTTGACCAATGAGCTGACTAATCTGATTAGGGATTGCTGGCTCATTAGGATTTGTACGTACTTTCGAAAAGATATCACGCATTGCTGGGTCATAGAGTGCCATTAGCTTGTTCAATGCTATTTCGACATCTTTTTCGCTTTCAAAGCTGTTGTATTTTTTAT
>NZ_PNDU01000154.1:0-385 GCF_005886635.1 Pseudoalteromonas sp. S558
CAAAGCTGTTGTATTTTTTATATATTGCGAGAAAGCCAGAAATAACTGCGCCCGTAGAGCAACCAGTAAGCATATCAGTATTTTGTAAGAGGCCTGGGTTATCGGCTTGTAATCGTTGTAGCATTTTGACTGACATCAAACCTCTTATTCCGCCACCACAAAAGCTTAGTATTTTATAAGTAGACATTTAATTACTCCGTATTGATTTGAAATTTAATTGAATACTAATGTAGACAATATTGCTTTTTATTTAGATGTTTTACATTAAGGCCTGTTGACCTTTCATGATTAAAATTTGTTCTATCTAAAGGCGATTTTATCGCGGTGCGAGATTTGTACTTAGTGGGCTCGGTAACTGCTCCTGCGTTACTCTAATGGCTTACAT
>NZ_PNDU01000155.1:0-5187 GCF_005886635.1 Pseudoalteromonas sp. S558
AAATTAGATGCGGCTTAAAATTTGTCAATAAGAGCGCTTAAAATAGGTAAGACCAACCTTCAATAGACTGTTAGGGCCTGAAGTTTCATAAACTGCTCAACAGAAAAGTCATGAAGGTGCGAATACATAAGAGGCCAGAGGTAGCCCCTCAATTTGAGCCCGTATATAAGCTAGCATCTAAATTTATTTTAACTTTTTCTTTTTGACATTTACGGAGAGTCCATATAAGACCCTGGTTACTCCTATCCCAAGTGTATTAAATTAGTGATTGATTTTACTTGTTAAAATGATCATATTTTTAATGAAGTGGGTACTACAATTTTTTTAAGGATTTATGATGATTGAACAAGGCCAAGTACTCCCTGCAGTTACTCTGTCGCAGTTAACCGATGATGGTATGAAAACGCTGACTAACAATGATTTATTTGAAGGTAAAAAAGTCGTGTTATTTGCGGTGCCAGGTGCATTTACACCCACTTGTTCTAATGCCCACTTGCCTGAATTTATAACGCTTGCAGATAAAATTAAAGCAAAGGGCGTTGATGCCATTTATTGTGTATCAGTAAATGACGCGTTTGTAATGAAAGCATGGGGAGATTCACAAAATGCAGAAGAAATTTTAATGCTAGGTGATGGCGATGCTAGTTTTACTAAGGCATTAGGGCTTGATAAAGATACGGCTGGTTTTGGTGGGATCCGTTCAATGCGTTACGCTATGATAGTTGAAAATAGTGTCGTAATGGGTTTGTTTGTAGAGCAAGACAAAGAATTTGCTGTTAGCCGTGCTGAGGCTGTTCTAGAAAAGCTGTAGATTTAAATATTTCATGTGTTTAAGTGATATAAAACCCCGACTTTAACAATCGGGGTTTTCTTTTTATAATGCTATTTATGGCTTATATTGGCCGCTAATTGTTAAACCAGAAACGCGACTGTATGCGTTAATGCTAATATGCCATTTACCGGCTTGCGGGCTGCTAAATGTACATGTTTCTTCATTACCATCTTCATACGGGCGACAGTCATAACTTGAGGCTGTTGGCTGGCTACCAAATTTAACATGTAAATCAGCATCTCCACTACCGCCTGAGGTCGTTACTGTAAATGTAGACATGTTAGCAGGGACATCTAATGTGTAATGTTTCCATTGACCTGCACTAATATTTACATCACTTACAGAGCCACCACCAGCTTCCGGTTTAGTCGTATCTGTTCCGCCAGCAGCTGCAACGGCGGCGGCCGCATCAACAATACCTGTACCACAGTTAGTACAGCTTGCAGGGAATGAGCGGGTTGTTGATTTTAAAATATTTTCTATTTCATCAGGCGTCGCATTAGGCTTAGCTTGTTTAATAAGTGCAGCAACACCCGCTACATGTGGTGCAGCCATTGATGTGCCTTGCGAATAACTATAGCTGTCGCGTGAAGGGCTTGATGAACCTGTATTGTAGGTAGATAAAACACCTTCTGAGTCGTTTGCAAAACTTTGCGCGCCGCCAGGTGCTGCAACATCAATATTGCTTCCGTAATTAGAGTAATATGCACGACCACCGCTGCGACCTACAGCAGCAACATTTATTACACCATTACAGTTACCAGGGTTGTAGTTTGCTGAATTATCATTGTCGTTACCTGCGGCAATAACAACCACTGCACCGTTGCTTCGTGCCGCATTAATTGCGCTTTGAGTCGTAGAGCTACATGACCCGCTGCCACCTAAACTCATGTTAATAACATCGGCAGGGTTAGCGTTTGCTGGCACGCCAGATACATTACCGCCCGCTGCCCAAATAATACCATCAGCAATATCAGAAGTTAAACCACCACATTTACCTAATACACGCACTGGTACTACTTTGGCGTCGTAAGCAACACCTGCAACACCTTCACCATTATTAGTAACTGCGGCAACGGTGCCGGCTACATGAGTACCATGCCAGCTAGAGCTCTTAGCATCATTAGTGCCACATTCATTTGTTGCAACCGCATCACCAGGGTCGCGAGCATCGCTATCACGACCACCACCGTCATTTGCGACCGATAGATTTGAAATCATATCGTAACCTTGTAAAAGGTTTGCGTTTAAATCAGCATGAGGGCGATAACCTGTATCAAGTACTGCCACAACCACACCATTGCCTGTTGCGCTATCCCAAGCGGTAGGTAAATTTAGGCCACCTGCTTGCTCATAATAATGCCATTGATCATCAAAACGCGGATCATTAGGTGTCGAAAACGGCTGTAACATTTGATCAACTTCAATATACTCAACATTACCTGAGCCAATTAGATCTTGCATAAACTCTTGTGCTTCTTCTGCGTTGAGTTTTTTATCTGCACGTACTACATGATGGTTACTAAGTGCCATAGCGCGTACATATTTGCCCTTTACTTTCCCATTTTTGGAAGAGAAGCTTTTAACAAAATTTTGTGCTCGCTTATTCATGCTGGCAGAATCGGTATTTTCAGATGAAATATTTATCATGTCATTACTGTTATGTTGATATTTAATAATAAACTGTGTTTCAGCGCTATTTTGGCTTTGTAACTTTGCTGATGTTTCAGCCATTGAAGGCGCAAGCGCTTGAGCAGGGTTAGCCATACTTGATGTTGCTGTAAAGATTGTACTTACTGTTAATGCAATAACGCATTTTTTAAAGATTTTAGTTGTTGTCATAATTATCCCTAGTGTTATTAACTTTTACGCAGACTAAACCTGCGAGAAGGGAATTAAAGTAAACGATCTGTTAATGAAGTTAAAATATCATTTCATTATGTACCTGTTTAATTTGGTTATAACGAGAGTTTACAGTGCTTTTATAGTCATTTTGTTGTTTTAATACTCTTTTTAATAGTTTAAAAGTGTTGTTTATTTATACTTTTTCACTTTTAGTGAGTTAAATACATTTAATTTGTTGTGTAATTACTAATAATTAATTCGATACGTTGGACATGTTTAAATTTGCTATAATCGAAAAAAAATTTTAGTGAGATAAATTAATGGCCCAAGTAGATGTAATAGTAATAGGCGCGGGAGCTGCCGGATTAATGTGTGCGGCACAAGCAGGGTACCGAGGTCGAAGCGTTACTGTACTTGATATGGGTAAAAAACCCGGTCGTAAAATTTTAATAAGTGGTGGTGGGCGTTGTAATTTTACAAATAAAAATGCGAGTCCAGATAACTACTTATGCAGTAATGCACATTTTGTTAAATCGTGTTTAAGTCGCTATACCCAGCATGACTTTATTGAGCTGGTGGACAGACATGGTTTAGCTTATCACCATAAAACTCTTGGCCAGCTGTTTTGTGATAATAACGCACAAGACATTGTTAATATTTTACTGACCGAATGTGAGTGGGCTGGGGTAAATATCAAGTTACGTAGCGAAGTGATCAGCGTATCAAAAACTGATAATGGTTACTGCGTAGTGACCGAGCAAGAAACGCTTTACTGTGAGTCGTTAGTCATTGCATCGGGTGGTTTAACGATGCCTAAACTAGGTGCAACCCCAATTGGCTATAAAGTTGCTGAGCAGTTTGGCTTAAATGTATTGCCAACAATGGCTGCACTTGTGCCATTTACTTTGCATCAGCACGATAAAGATCGCTTTGAAGGGCTTTCGGGAATTAGTATCCCATGTGAAGTTTCAAGCGAAGACGGCACTGTATTTAAAGAAAATATTCTTTTTACACACCGTGGATTATCGGGACCTGCAATACTACAAATCAGCTCATTTTGGCGAGCAGGGCAAGCTATAACTATAAACTTACTACCTGAAATAGACTTAAGACAGCAACTTGCCAATTGGCGTGAAACGCAATCTCAAAAATCGTTAAAAAATAGCCTTGCGACTATTCTACCAAAGCGTTTTATAGAAATTCTTCATGAGAGTAAAGCCATTCCTGATTGTAATATTAACCAGCTTACACATACTCAAATAGATGAGTTAGTAAATTACATTCACGCTTGGCAAATTAAACCCAATAGCACAGAAGGATATAGAACAGCAGAAGTTACACTCGGTGGTGTAAACACTGACGAGCTAAGCTCTAAAACGTTTGAAGCTAAAAAAGCTAAAGGCCTATACTTTATAGGCGAAGTAACCGATGTAACGGGTTGGTTGGGGGGCTACAACTTTCAGTATGCGTGGAGCTGTGGCTTCGCAGCAGGGCAGTATTGTTAGCGGTTAAGCCATCATTCTAAAGTTACAAACTTTATTGTCGCTGCACATAAGTGTAACAATAAAAATGTTGAGGCTAAATAAAGAGCCTGCAACATTTGGATGATGTTGCTATTTATTAATGTTTTCTAAATGAAAGCTAAATGCCGCTGCATTAGGCCCTGAACCACCGCCAGTCATCACAATGTCAGCATTTTGAATACCAAAGAGGTTAATTTCGGTATTTATTTGTTGAATAATTGCTGAATTTATTACTTCACCTTCTTCGACTTGAGAGGCAACACCAATAAAAATACTTGGCTTAAATTGGAATCCCCCTTTTTGACTAGGTACAAGATTAGTTTTTGTCGCGAGTAATTTACCGTCGCGATAGATGTTGCCACTGATTGCACCAGTACTTAAATTGTTTTTAATTTCAACTTCCTGTGGAGATACTGCAGGTGTTGACGATAACTGCAACACATCACCAGAGGTATTTTTGACCATTTCAAAGGATTGACCTTCATAGGCATTCAATTCTGGTGAATAGTTACCATATGAATCACTTGCACAAACTTGAAATTGCAACGAATAATTAAAAGGGTGGTTATCGTTACGGCCACAATTTTGAATAACTCGCCAAGCAACAGCTAGTTCGTCAAAAGTTTCCGCGATGTTTTTTTGGAAAATAACCACTTCACTGTTATTTATATCGCTAGAGCGGTTGATAAAGTTTAATTTAATTATTTCTTGAGACATTTTGTATTTTCTCTTTTTAAGTTCAAGTATTAAGCACTATTGTTATGCAGCCACTAGGGCGTGTTGACCTTTTGTGATTGATTTTGCAGCAGTACGTTTGGTATTTAGGCAAGGCAGATCCTATGTCGTGTGGTTATTCCCCATAAACAGGCGATAACGCAGTATAAATGTCAAACCTCGCGCCGCGATTAAATAGTCCCTAGTTTGAACAAATTTTAATCCGCAAAGATCAACAGACCCTAGTTAAGAGGTTACACATTGGACCATAAT
>NZ_PNDU01000156.1:0-7528 GCF_005886635.1 Pseudoalteromonas sp. S558
AATTGAATTAAATTAGTGTTCTATTAAAGCGATAAGAAAATAGCTCAATAACAAGGCTAAAATTATGATACATAGTTGTTCTATATAAATAATTTTTAACGTAGTTAATGAGTTATTTAATACGCTAGAATGATCATGTTTTTAATAAAATTGGTATAAGTATTATTGCGAATTGGTATACGTTAAATTTGTAGCTGGCGGTTTGGTTTTTAGGCAAGACAGAATCTAGGGCGTGATAATTTCCAACAGATAGGGAGCTCTCAGAATAAATCACAAACACGCGCTACAGTTCACACCATTTCGCTTAATTGAGTGATCTATCTAGTTAGCGCCAGATTTAATCCCTCAAATTGATTGCAAGTTGGTATCACTCCTTTGAGGATCACAAGTTTAACCCTGAAGGCTCAACAACCACTAATTATAGCCCGTGGTTTAAAGTAGAGATATCGTGCTCAACAGCAAGCGCTTTTGATTGCCAACTATGGTCTTGCGCTATATGGCGTTGCGCTAATTTAAGTGTATTTAATTGCGTTTTATCAAGTGAGAGTACTTCATCTACTTTACTAATAAATTCAGCTTGGGTTTTTGCGATATAAATTTCTGACTCGTAACGCATCACAGCGGGAAATTGCGTTGCGACTATAGGCGTTCCCACCGCTAAATATTCTTTTAATTTAAGCGGATCACATGCTCTAATTTGCGCATTATTTACAAACGGTAAAATAGATACATCCCAATGCGCTGAAAAAGTGACTAAACGCTGATGCTCCACCGCAGGAACATGCGTTACGTTTTTAAACTGTAGCAGTTGAGAGGTACAGGCAACAATATCACCCACCAATACCAGTTGGTAGTGAGGCCTTTGTGCAGCGAGGGCTGTTAACAATGTCATATCTAACCATGCGTTAATACTGCCGTAAAAACCAACAATAGGACCGTTCAACGCGTTTATTTCTGGAGCGATATCTGTATGAGATGTAAAGAGGTCATAACTAACTCCATGGCTAAGCATTTTAGTTTTGTAGTGTGGCATCTTATTCATCAAAAATTGACTAATGACATAAATTAAATCGGCTTTATTAATTAAACTTTTTTCAAATGGCGCAACCAAATGCGCATCAACGCCGGCAAGCGCGTTAAAATCATCGCCGCAGTAATAAATGAGTTTATCGTGCACTTTTTTTGTAAATAAGTACTGTGCTGTAGGGACACTCAACCAATATATAATGGGTTCATTATTTTGAATACCTTTAAAGTATTGGGAAAAAATCCAGCTATTATAACGCTTTACTAATGTATTATCGTGCCACGGTAACACTGGTAGTTTGTATACCTGCATAGTGCTAGGTGTTTTGATTGCGGTGTGATTGGATTGACTAAAAAGCTGCTTAAACTTACTCCATACGCGTTCTAAATCGTTGCGTTTGAAACGGGGTTTGCGCATACCAATTGAATTTATCCAGTGTATTTCATGATTTTTAGCCAACTCTGAAAATAAATGCTGAGTACTGCTTGGATGGCTTGCCCAATCTTCACCAAAAACAATAAATTTCATATTAGGACTCCTTTATATGCTTCACTACTTTGGCTGGGTTTCCTGCAGCAATAGTAAAAGCAGGAATATTTTTTGTAACCACACTGCCTGCTCCTATAATTGCTCCCTCACCAATCGTGACGCCTGCAAGTACCGTTACGCCAGTGCCTAACCATGCACCGCGTTTAATGATAATATCGCCAATTTGAGACTCGTCGTCACTGTCGCCTTGTGCTCTTCGTTCACAGTCAATGGGATGACCTGGAAACCCAGCTAAAAAAACGCGCCCAGCTAACCTTACATCGTCTTCTAATGTGATTTTTTGGCCAACCGAAAAGGCATTTTGCCAGCCAATATCCACGTTGTTACCAATAATGAGTGTTGGCGTAGTTAAGTTACCCACTCGCCCACAAAATGTAGTAATACCAGACATTCTAACGTTATCGCTGCACTCAATATTAAGCTGTCCAAGTACTTGTGGCATACCTGAGTACAAAAAGAGCTGCTTTTTACTGCCTTTTATTTGGCTTTTAAACAGTGGCGTGTAATAAATGATTCTTAACAGTTCGTGACACAACTCTTTTACAAATTGATGCAGGTGATAAAGCGACGAATGAAGAAGAGGAATAACCATCATTTGTGGATTGCGAAGGTTTTTTGCAAAATGAAAAAGTGATTTTGCAAAAGGATGTGGACTGTTTTTCAACCAAAGTTTGACGTGTACCATCATACTGTTATTCCTTATTGCTTTGAATAGTGAGCTTCTCGAGCGCAATAGTGAGGGCCAAAATAATATACAGCGGCCAAGTAAATGCTTGCGTTAAAAATGTGCCTGCAACCATAAACCCTATAATACCGGCCTTTAACGCACTAGCGTTAACTGCCACTTGATCATTGTAGTTAAGTGCATTGATGCAATAAACTCTCGAAAGGCTTCGGTAAATGCTGGCAATTAAAAGTAAAAATATGCATATTCCTACAAAGCCTGTTTCACCTAAAACCTGAAACCATGTGCTATGTACTGCATGATTCTTGCCATCCCAGTGTGGGCTGTAAAAGTAATAATTTACAAAAAAATTATCAACGCCAACACCCGTAAGAGGATTTGAAATAGCCATATTTATTGCCGCTTGCCATGCGTATAGTCGGCCCATTGCTGATTCATCAACTCCACTTTCAACAGCTCCACCACTTTGTCTATCGCCAATACCAGCAAAAACCATCATTGCTAACATGCCAACACCTGCAAACATAGCAACAACAACAGGGTTTTTTACTTTTTGATATAAAAAGAAACTTAAAATAGCTGCAATTCCTAATAAGCCACCTCGGCTCTGCGTAGCGATAACGCCAGAAATAGTTAACATCAAGCCGATCGCAGCAAAGAGCCGGCGATATTTATTGGCTGTAGAGTCAAATAGTTCAGCGGCCAAAAAAGAAACAGGAAACATGAGCACTAAAGACAAATCGTTTGGATCACCTAATTGCGATCGATACTCTCGAGAAATAGTCACCCGCGTCCCTTCTACAAGACCTACGCCATTGATTTTATTATTTAAAGCAACTAATGCTACCGCCACACCAGAGATCATAATCCCCAAGCGAACAAAGCTAAAGTGGGAGAACCGTGTTAACCACCAGCTAATAGCAAACACCATGATAAATACCTTAACTAGTACACCTATCCAGTATTCTATTGCTAAGCCTTTGTTTGTTGCGCTAAACACACACACCGTTAGCCACGCAAACCAAATAACAAAAATTAAATGTGTTGAGCTCCAATGAGGCTTCAGTGTTTTTGATATAAATAAATGCCATGCAATCCCTAGTAATGACGCCAATGCCAGCATTTTCGGGATTTTGAGAGGCATTAAAAAGACAAAGGCCTCGTGTAATCTAAAATAGCTAAATAAAATAAAAAAAATGATGAACACGGTGCTAATTTTTACCGCTAAAAAGCCTGCAAACGGCAGTAGTAGCAATGCAAACGCAGCAATAGGGCCAAATAGCGCATACAATACAAGTGTTAATGCCGTAATAAATAAGCCATTTATGATTAAACAATGCTGCTTGTACCAACTAATCATGCGCTTTGATCCTTATAAATGGCTTAATCACATCACTTATTAGCGTTTTATATTTGTAAAAAAGGATAATTAAAAAACCAACAAACGTCACTAATTGCCATAAAACGTACTGTGCTAAATCAATAATACTCAGGATATAAATAAGTAAAAAACACACCCAACTTGGCACAAAGCTTTTTACCTTAAATGCTAAATATTCAAGCTTTTGGCTTATCGCCACAAACAAACCCGTTTTAACTAACTGGGCACACGCCAAAGCGCTTACAGCTCCCGACACACCAAACTTTGGTACCAAAAAACCTAATAATAACAGTGCGATTAAAGCACTTATTGCGTTAATCACAGTGACAAAAAGCCCGTTGAACTGCGTGTAACATCCAATATTTAATAGGTCACTGTGGTGCCTTAGTACAACAACAACAATAAGGCTCGGTAACAGCCAAGTATTTAATTGATAGTTATGGGGTAATACAATACTAAAAATATGAGGTGTGACGATAATCATCAGCGCACACAATAAAATACCAATGTCTAAACTGAGTTTGCATAAAAAAACATACTTGGTGCGATTTTGTGTTAATTCATTAAAGCGGCGTGAAAACCACCACATTCTAATTGGCTCAAAAGTAAACGATGTCATTAACGCAAACTGTAATACAACATAATATTGAGCTAACTTTTCTTTACCCACGCTTGCTGCTATAAACCAATTTTCTGCGCCATTATTTGCATATACAAACAATGAGGAGACAATAATGCTTAGCAGAAATAAACAATTCTTAGGCGTTATGTTCCATGCAATGTATTTAAAACTAATACCCAATTGATTAATCACCAGAGATAACGCAATAAGTAACACTAAGGTGCTCGATATCACACCCGACACCATAACTCCTGTCACCCCGTAGCCTAAATAGAGTAAAATAAGCGTACATAATGTTTGGCCTGCGCCTTGAAGTATGGCTAGAACACAAAATTGCTTAGCCATCTCATAGTATCTAAAGTAACAAAACAAAACACTAAGTACAGATGACAGCGCCAAGTTAACCGCTAACAGCTTTATATCAATTGTATTTAAAGACACTGGCAGCAATGCACTAAAGGGTTCGATAAAATAAAATAAAATAAAAACAAATACACAACTTAAAAACCCGCATAAAATAAGGGCGTCTCTAAATAATGCTCTTTTTCTTTGAGGGTCGCTGATATGTTGCTTAAATAATAACTCAGGTAATCCTAAACACAGAAGCAACGACATAACAGCGGATATTGACACTAAAAAATTGAGTTCGCCAAACTCAGCTTGGCTTAGTATGCGTGTAGAAATAGGTAATAAAGCAAATCCTAACACTTTAAGAAATAAAGTAGATAAACCAAAATATGCGATTTGCTTAATTCCATTCATAATAACTCCTACAGGCTTTGTACCCAGTTAGATAATTTTTTAGCTTGCTTATTAGCATTAAAATCTTTGGCAACCGCTTCTTTTGCATTTAACCCTTTTTCATGTCTTTCATACGGGGTGAGTTCACAAAATTTGGCTAACATCTTTTCTAACCCTTCAATACTTGAAGGCTCGCATTTAAACCCAACGGCATCGTTAACAATTTCTTTTGCTCCCATTAATTCGGTGGTCAATACAGGGATACCGCTGGCCATAGCTTCTTTTAATACAACGGGTCCCGTATCGCGGTCACCATTTTCAGATATACAAAATGGCGCAACTAAAGCAGAATAATGGCTGGTATTTTTTGATAGCCATACAGGACTTTTTGATCCTAAAAACCTGACATCGTTATCTATCCTAAGTTGTTCGCACATATATTTGAGATCGTTCATTAAAGGTCCGTCTCCGACAACATCAAGCGATATAGAGTATTTTTTGGTCAACTTTTTTAATGCTGGTAATAAAAATTGCAGACCCTTTTTTTCAATTAATCGACCAATAAACAAAAGCTTAACTGACTCACTCAAACGGCTTGGTTTATTATTAAACACACTCAAGTCGATCCCACAGTGAAGTAATTGAATTTTACCTGTGCTGTATTTACGCAGTTTTATTGCCATGTCTTCACATACCGCAACAGAGAAATCACACAACGACAGTTTAAGCTTTAAATCAGAATCGTTTACGTATACATCGTGGCCATGACCAATTGAAGAAACACTCACCCCAGCAAGCTTGCTGGCAATAATTGAGTAGGCCAATGGCGCATGCATAAAATGACAATGAATGTGAGAGATTTGATGCTTGAGAATAATCTCGGCAATATTCAATCCATAACCCATCAACGATAAAACAGAAATAGACGTGAATCTTCTCGCTACAAGACTGCTTTTCAAGGCTATTAAAGGCCTTTGCAGTGCAGCGTTAATGGCCGATTGAGTCGATTTTTTTATAACAATAATTCGCACACTACAATTTAAATTTATACATTTATTTAAATTTTCAAACGTGAGTACACTTACCTTATGCCCTGCATTAACGAGGGCATTAATTTCAGTCACAACAAACGTTTCTGATGGAATGTGGAAGCTAGGAACAACGATGCCGATATGTTTCATTTTAAAAACTCCAGATAGACTTATCTGTTACTTCGCAAGAACTATGCCCAGCATAAAACAACGCAAATACGCATTTAAAATTCAATTTGCGAAGATATATCGCAATATGCAAACCATTAAACAAAAAACAGCCCCGCAGGGCGCTTAAATCATTGGCTCTTATCTTGCGTAACCCTAGTTATCTTGAAAAGTATAAGGTTATTAAAATGAATATTGAAGTCAGTGTTATTATCCCTAATTACAACTGTAAGCCCTATTTAGCAAAGGCGATATCAAGTGTTGTTAGGCAAAAAAATATTAACTGTGAAATACTCGTTATCGACGATGGTTCGACCGATGGCAGTGTAGAATGGCTCGATAATGCAAAAAAAACATTGTCTAATATTCGAGTTATTAAACAAAAAAACACCGGAGTGGTCGGTGTTAGAAATAAAGCTATCGCAGAAGCTAAAGGTGAATATATCGCTTTTTTAGATGCTGATGATTATTGGACTGACGATAAATTATTTGATCAAATTAGTTATATGAAAAATAATTCTAGCTGTGTTTTAAGTTTTACTAATTACATGCATGTCGATGAAGAATATGCATCTATTATTGACTGTTTTTCCTATTGGCCCGAATTTTCAAAGTTTATTGATAGCGATCATATCGGTTATCAAAACCTCCAATCGCCAATGGATTTACTTTTATTTGCTAATGTAATAGGTACTTCTTCTGTTGTCGTAAAAAAATCAGCCATTAACTACGTTGGAAAATTTGATAACTCACTTAACAGCGCAAGTGATTGGGACTGCTGGTTAAAACTAGCAAGGATTGGGGACGTTGCTTTTTCTCAACAAATATCAATGGGGTATTTAATGAGAGCAGGTTCAATCACCGCGAATAGACAAAACAGACTAAATGCAATGAAAGAAATAATCTCTCGCTGTAAAAATGATATTGGTATTAAAACGCGGCTGAAAGCCCAAGCAAGAATATTTGAGTGTTACGGTGAATACTACCGAGAAATCGGACTTAAATTTAAAGCGTTCTCCTTAACAGCTGCTGCTTTTATGTTATTTCCTCATAAACGTAACTTTCAACATTTACTACACGACATCAAACAGTCTATCAAATCACCTTGATAATCGGTTTAATGTGCCAAAACTATCCATCAGTAATAAAAAGGCTCTATGTGAAACGTCAGAGTCTTTTTATACCAATTGCATAAATTAGTGATCTATTATAGCGATAAGAAAATAGCTCAATAACAAGGCTAAAATTATGATACATAGTTGTTCTATATAAATAATTTTTAACGTAGTTAGTGGGTTATTTAATACGCTAGAATGATCATTCT
>NZ_PNDU01000157.1:0-17650 GCF_005886635.1 Pseudoalteromonas sp. S558
GGTTTGTAACCTAGTGGGCTAAGTAAAAGCCGAGCAACAAAGAGTTAATCGTCCCTAGGACGAACCCACAGGGCAGCGCATGTTTGGCATTTATGCTGTCGTTATCGCCTATTTATGGGGAATAACTACATTACATAGGCTCTGCATTACCTAAACATAAAGCATGCTGCTGCAATTTTAATCAGTAAAGAACAACTCGCCCTAAAATGTGAGTAAACCTCTTAACCAAATTTTAGGTTAATTTAACGCATTTCGTTATTCTTACTTTAGTTTATAAGCTATATTCATGAAAGCTAAGTACTTTAAAGTATTTGCTCTACATGTTGTTTTTTGAACAACGTGAAAAAATTTCAAATTAGTCCTTAGTATTTTTAAACTTTCCTAGCCCCATTTCCCTACTTTTTATCCTAAATAAACAAACATAACTCACACTTCAAGTGCAAAGTTAACCGTGTGTGAATAGCTATTCTTTTATATGATTTTGTTAATGAGTATTTTTCACTTTTGACGTATTTATTGCTTTGTTAGTCTGCAACTTCTTAAATTTAACTTTGTTAAAAAGCGTCGTTCACACACAAGGAAATACCTAATGAACAAAAGATTAGCATCACTACTTAGTGCAAGTTTTGTAGTCGCTCCGGCTGTGTCAGCAGTTGAGTTATACAAGGACGAAACCAACTCTGTTAATGCAGGTGGCTATATAGATGTTCGTGTGATCCATACCCAAGATCAAACTGAAGTTGTTAATGGTACATCACGTATTAACTTTAACTTTGAGCGTAAACTTAAAAATGATTGGATGGCACTGGCACTTGTAGAATGGGGTATAAACCCTGTTGGCAGTAGCGACATAGTTTACAACAACCGCTTTGAATCTATTCAAGATGAGTTTTTATACAATCGCTTGGGCTACGCAGGCCTATTACACGAAAAATATGGCCAAATTACCATAGGTAAACAATGGGGTGCGTGGTACGACGTTGTTTATAACACCAATTACAGTTTTGTTTGGGATGGCAACGCGGCTGGTGTTTACACTTATAATAAAGACGACGGCGCGGTTAATGGTACGGGTCGTGGCGACAAGTTAGTCCAATACCGTAACAGCTACAAAAACGTTAATTTTACCTTGCAAGCGCAGTTAAAAAATAGCGAATTTTATACGTGTGACGTGACTAATATTTCTGAATCTGGTTGCCAAAGTTTATGGGAGTCAGGTGATAGCGCGGCGCAAAAGGTCGAGTTTAATTCTACATTGGGCGGTGCAGTGACCTACAAGGTAACTAACATGTTAACACTTAGTGCAGGTGTAAACCGTGGTGAATTTGATCTTACTTTTGGCGATGGTACTACCCGCTCTGTTGAAGATTTAATTTATGGCGCAGGTATTACATGGGGTGATATTGATGCGCCGGGTTTATACGTTGCCGCTAATATTAATAAAAACGAAAACCACGATACCGACAACTTAGGCCGTTTGATTAAAGACGCTATTGGTGTAGAGACATTCGCATCTTATCGATTTAACAACGATCTGCGCTTTTTTGTTGCGTACAACGTGTTTGATGCTGGCGACGACTATGTACTTTAACGCCGATCCAAATGATGTATTTAAACGCCAATTTGCTGTAATTGGCCTACATTACTTCATTGATACGGACACAATTGCTTATATAGAAGCTAGAAAAGATTTTGGTGATTTTGAAAGCACCAACAAAGAGCAACAAGCTTTGATGGAACAATCTGAAGACGATGGTATTGCCATTGGTTTTAGATATACACTTTAGAATTAAGGTATTAAAGTGTATAGGATATGCTTAGTTAGCTAAGCGTATCCTGCACTAATTAGCCCCTATTCGAGTAAAATGAAAACGATAATCATATTACGCTAGCTTTTAAGACCAAATCTCCTCCGCTGTTAAGAATATATTTAACAGAATTTAGTATGATGTGTTCTTTTTATGTATTTATACTCTGCTTTAATCTTTATAACTCAATGTTTACCTGACCTTTTATCACCTGAAATAAACTGAGTTTATATACAGTTTTAATGTTTAATGTTTTATAAAATGATTGTAACCTCTCAACGCATTTGCAACGCTAAGAGATGGGTTGTCTGAGTGTTCAGCTCCAAGATTTACGGCACTTTCCCATACGAGCGTACTATTAGGATTAGCCGTTAAGGCTTGCTCTAGATTATTAAATGCCTTTAGCATTAGTGGATGCTCTGCACTGCCAACAGATAAATACAAATATGTTGGCGAGTTAATTTTATCAGATTGTGTATCTAAAAATGTATCTAGCTTTTTAACCACGGTCATATCGTCGTACCAAGCTGCGGGGCTAAATGCAAAGTAACCATTAAACAGCTCAGGTTTAGTATGCAGTGTATAAAGTACAAAACTCCCTCCTGCTGAAAAACCACTCAATACACGATTATTTGTAAGCTTATAATTTGCAGATAAATATGGCAGTAACTCGGTTTCAATAAACTGTAAAAACTTATCGGCTTCACCATTGGGCTCTGAAATTGCTTCAAGTGCCAAACGTGCCTCTGTATTTACATCTTGTCGTGCATAAGGAGGCACTAAATCACGATTACGTGTAAAGGTAAAAAATAAATTTGGAATAGACACTAATATAGCTTTATCCCCTTTTTCTTTTTTAGCTTGTTTGGTAAGTGCTTGATCCCAAGTTTCTAAGTTAAAATTACCGTCCGTTTTAATTATTAACGGATATGCTTTATTTGCATCGTAATTAGTCGGTAGTCTAATAAATACCTTACGCGACTCATTAAGCACTTTAGAATTAATGGTTACATCCGTATAAGCCGACACATAATGATTATAATAACGTAAAGCAAATACGCCCAAAGCAAATATAACCACGGCTAAACTTAAATTTACAATGTAGTGTTTTGTTATTTTTATAGCCATACGGCATTCCTTTATATGTTTTCTGGTTACACGTTATAAGTTACCGTATCTCAACCTACTTAAACTTAACCAGTGTTATTTTACAAGTGTATGCTCAGCCCTAATAAACACGACCTAGCAACAAACAGGCTCAATAGTAGCCCGAAACACGCATAAAAAAACACCTTAATATCGATATCACTGCTTACCTTGCACATTTATTTTTTTATACCAAAGTTCATCGTTGTTACGGGTTATTGTTTTTATTCTGCTTGGCAATAAATCGGCATTAAAGTTAGGTGTAAACCCTAGCTTAGTCAAAAGTTTATGTGAACGTATATTTTTTATATTAACTTCGGCAAAAAGTTCATAAATTTGCAATGTATTTGGTAAGGTATTTATAAAACCGACTAGCGCTTCGCTCATTAATCCTTGTTGCCAATAATTTGGGGCAAGTTCGAACCCTATAAACGCACTATTGATTTTGTCCCCTATTTTATACAGTCCACAAGTACCAATAAAACACGTATTAATATTATGTTCAATTGCAAGGCGGATAACTTCGCCCTCGTAGTATGCGCTTATATCATCTTGTATTAACTGTTTAATATTATCTTTACTGAGCGGAGTTTTATAATCGTTAAATTGAGCAACGAGCGGATTATTTAAAATAGTAAACAACCCACCAGCATGTTTATGGGTGATCAAACGCAGTGTAACGCGTGGTAATTTTAAAGTTTTAAACATTTATTTTTAGCTAGTCAGTTGAAATAGCGCTTTATGGAAGTACATTATTAACTTACCATATCCCATTAACAAGCATTATATTGAGAGCCTTTTTCCATGAGTGACGAATTTAAAGTAATACAACCAACGACCACTGTTTTTTGTCCAGAGCGCGGTGAAGGTTGGACCTTAACTGGGATCACTAATATTAATGAATTTACCTCTGTAATGTTTAATGGCACCCGCTATACACTCGCAGCACGGGAAATAATAGAGCAACTTTTGCCAAACCAGTTAGCTCGTGAAACGCAAAATAGTTAGTTTTATGATAAAAAGTAAAAGGCTGTTTTATCATAAAGCGGCCTTTACAGTTTAAAGCCCCGTATAAATTTAATATGAAAGACCTTTAAGCTATTTCAGGTCTATTTATTATGCTTTAAACATTCATCATATCGATGCGAGATTTTATGAAAAAAATATTAGGCCTAGTTTTAACATCATCTGTGCTGTTTTATGCATCACTTGCTCATGCAGCTAATACAGAAAAAGCCGTTTTAGCTGGAGGTTGCTTTTGGTGTATGGAAAGTGACTTTGAAAAACTGCCAGGGGTTACTGATGTAATATCGGGCTTTACTGGCGGTAAACTTAAAAACCCGACATACAATGGTAACCATAAAGGCCATTACGAGGCCGTAGAAATCACTTACGATCCAGCAATAGTCAGTTACCAAGGTATACTTGATCATTTCTGGGTTAATATTGATCCCTTTGATGCTAAAGGGCAATTTTGCGATAAAGGCCCTAGCTACTTAAGTGCTATATTTGTTGAAAACGACGAACAACGTAAATTAGCTGAAAAAACAAAAGCAGCAGTAGTTGCCGAGTTTCCTAATCAAACGGTGGTTACACCAATACTAAACGCAAGTACCTTTTACCCTATTAAAGGAAAAGAAAGCTTTCATCAAGATTATTACAAAAACAACCCAATCCGATACAACACCTATCGCTGGCGTTGTGGACGTGATAGTCGTTTAGAAGATATTTGGGGCGACAGAGCTACGCACTAACCGATTATAAATTTTAATATCTATTTTAATACACTAAAGGCTGCTTTTATTAAGCAGCCTTTTTATTGTTAATGCTTACCTGTTAGTTATGCCAAACTGCATAAATCTTTGATCAATTTAACGAATTAAATAGACCCCATATATAAGCAGATTGGTATTAAAAGTTGTACGTAGCAGATAAACGTACATTCCTTGGCGTACCTGGTTGAACCCATGCATCTGCAAACGAGTTTGTGTAATACGTCTCATCGAATAAGTTATCAACCTCAGCGCGTAAACCAATATTATCAGTGAGCTCATAATTAATAAATGCGCGTGCTGTTGTATAGCTGGGTAGTTTAAAGTCGGTACCAAAAAAGCCGTTTCGTGAGCCTACGTAAACTAAGCCTCCACCAAATTTAACGGCTTTACCATACAATTCTGCTGATTTAACCAGTTGTAAACTAAATTGATGCTCAGGAATATTTAATAAAGAACTTCCCGCTTCTACTGTGTAGCCAAAGTTAGCATCAAAAAATGAGTTTTCAATTGTTGCATCAACATACGCATACGATGTCCAAATATCTAGAGTGTCGGTCAGTTCACCGTTTATATCAATTTCAAAGCCTTTACTTTGCGCTTCGCCAATAGCCGCAAAGCTAAACGCCGTTGGGTCGTCTACTACTAGCATGTTGTCTTGCTCTACTTTAAATACAGCAACGGTGCCAAACAGGGCGCCATCGTTTAAAGTAAACTTAACGCCTACCTCTGACGACGTTGATTGATTTGGCTCAAACCCATCTCCGTTTAAATCAGTACCCGATAAAGGTCTAAAGTTTTCACCATAAGCCGCATAAACAGAGACAAACTCACTCGCCTCATACACAACACCAAACTGCGGGCTAACACGCGATTCGCTTTGTTTAGGTTGAGTATCAGCTAAGCGGTTATTAAGTGTTTGTTCGTAGTCATCAAAACGTGCACCAATACGTATATCAAGCTTATCGGTTAGGCTTATTTGGTCTTGTATAAATATACCTAACGACTCTTGTATTTCTACCTTGTCGGTATTGGCTGTTGGTGTAGGTAACTCATACGCTCCATACACTGGGTTAAAAACATTTATATACTGATCGCCACGTACACGCAGAACAAATTGATTATTTTCGAACTTATCAGAATCAACACCAATTATTAAGCGGTGATTTAATCCAGCAACCTCTAAATTACCGGTTACTTCTGCGCGGTATACTTGGTATGTAGCGTCGTAATCACGGTAGCGTCTAAAACGATTTACTTTGCCATTTTCTACTACACCACCAAAGCCTGTTTCGGTTGCAAAACCTTCAAGCGATGTATCACGATAGTTTGCGCCCAGTAATACACTCCAATTATCATTAAAGTCATGAACAAACTCTAATTGATGGCCAAGTACGTTTGCTTCTATCGGTCCATCGCCTGGCTCACCTAAAAAGCGGCTTTCTGGTATTAGGCCAAGCTTGCCATCTATTGCTAATACACCTCTATCAAACGGGACTTCTTGGTCGCTGTATTCAAGCTCATAAATTAGTTGGCTGTTGTCATTAATGTTCCACGTAATAGAAGGACTAAAGCCCTTTTTAGTTATTTCTATGGTATCGCGAAAGCTTTTTGCGTCTTCATAAAAACCGACCAGTCTAATAGCTACGTCGTCGTTAAGGGGCATGGTGTAATCTACATCAGCACGGTAGGTGTCAAAGCTGCCTACACTTAGTTTTAGCTCGCCACTTGTATCAAATGTTGGGCGTTTAGTAACAAGATTTACTGTACCACCAGGCTCTCCACGACCAAATAGCGCAGCTCGTGGACCTTTCAACACCTCGACCGATTCAATACCCGATAAATCACGCGAGCCACCAAAACCACGTCCGGCATTAAACCCATTTACAAGGTAATTACTTGGTAAGTTTTCATCGCCTACAAAACCACGTAGTGCAAAGCTATTCCAAAGCCCGCCAAAGTTATTTTGACGCGCAACCGAAGCAGATAAATCAAGTGCTTGGTTTAAATCTATTGCGCCTGCATTTTCGAGTGCTTCTAAATCTATTTTCAGCTCTGATTGTGGGGTTTCTAAAGGGCTAAAATTACCTTGGTAGGCTTGACGAGAGCCAGTAACCGCAAAACGCTCGATAGACTCTTCAGTACTATTTTCAGTACTATTGTTTTCATTAGCAGCAATAGCGTGGCTTGCAAACATACTTGCTAAGCAGGCACTAATATAAGTGAGCTTAAGCCCTTTTTTATTGGTATTCATGATAAACCTTGTTGATTAGTTAGCTGATAAATTTTGTTTTGGCTGAGCGTCTACATTGCTTAGCATTTTTTGTTCATTAAGTATGGTTTTGCTAAAGCTTGGCATAGTTTCAAGCGCGGCTTTAGTTGGGTTACCTTTTACAAATAACCAAGGGTAGTAAAACGTCCGTAAGCTTTTATGAAATCCACGCATTTGCGATTCATACCTAAATGCCGCTACGGCATCTGTTTTAGCCATGCGTGTTAAACCACGTTGAAGTAATAATGGCGGTGATAGCCACGATACAAATCCTGCTAATGAATACTTTTTACGAGCCGCATCTTGGTAAGCGTGTGATAGCTTCGCCACTTTTTCATCGCCCACTTGCTGAAATGCGTAGTACCATTTCCATTCAAACTCACTTTGCATGGCGGTGTAGTTTGCCCACTGGGGGTGGTTTGCTACAAAGGCATCCATCGTAATTTGCTTTGGTATGTCCCATGCCCCGTTAACAGCTTCACGTTGAGTTAGCACAATGTCGCCACCTTTAGGCGAATTTACCGCTTTGTTTATCGCTAAATCGCCTAAAATAGGAATAATAAAAGCAACTAATACCCAAAAGCCTATTAAGGTTGATGCAACACGTGGCGCACTAGTGGCATTTTTGCCCCACCACACACTCAATAACGTCCAACTAGCCAAGTAAATAACACATATAAAAGTAATAAAGCCAACATCACCCAGTACTGAGCTGCTAAGAAGTGCACCGATATAAAATGGCAGCATTAAGCAGACTCCAACCGATATAAACCTAACGGCTATACGTGCGCCCCATAATGCAAAGTACGATTTAGCGGTAGTCACGAGTAAATCGTGTCTGCCACTTGTTCGTTCATTGGCAAATAAATCATGAAATAGTAAAATAATTACAAGCGGGGCTAATGCGCTTAACACAAATACAAAGTCGATTTTACCGGCTTGCGCAAGCTCAGCGTTTTGTGCATCGCTTTCGTATATTTGCCCCTCTAGCGCAAGTAAGTTTAAGCGGTGTTTCCACGGGTAAATATCGCGCTCGCCTAAAGCAGCAAATGCTAAATTTGAAGGCGATGAATACGTTAAATGAAAACTGTAATAAGCAAGCGAGCCTGCATCATCGTACTTATACTGTACATTAGTTAAGTCCGTTAAATCGGCTGCTTTTAAGCGCTCAATAGTTTGCTTTTGCTGTGTTACTTCGCTAAGTCCGCTATAAACGGCAAATCCCGACATAACAAACGTACATACCAGTAATACCACTAAGTATTTTTGACGAAGTAAAAAAAGCCATTCACGCACAAGCTGTTTTAATAAGTAACTCATAACAAACGCCTCCCTACAAATTTAATCCCGCCTAACAATACTGCAATCCAGAGTAGTAGCTGTAAAAAAGCAGGTATGCTTCGCTGCGTTCTTACTTCTGAGGTGTCTACATTAAAGGTAAAATCTTGCAGTACTTGCCAGTTTTGAGCACTCACACGTGCTTTTTGGGTTGCTGCAGTATTGGCATTTCGGTTCATGTCATCTTGGTAGCTAAGCTTTTCTACATGAACTTTATTAAGCCCTTGGACAAAACCAAAGCGCAGCTGCTCGGTTTCACGTAAAAAACGATGATGCGTTTCAATACTTGTACCCACTACAATCATCGATAATGACCGAATTGCCACCATAGGTGATACCCAGCCAAAATAACGCGATATCTTCGTTTGTTTAAGCTCAGCTTGCATACGCTGCTCAGCAAACTTATTGAGTACGCTCGTGAGTTTAGCCTCAGATTCGCTTGCCACTAGCCCTCTAAAATTAACGGGTAATTCATCAATACTGCTCACGTTGTATTTATTAAGGAGTGATTGTTTAAATTGCTTAAATGCAGGGTCGTTTGTGTTGTGCCCGTCACCTAGTTTTCTAAGTTCGGCTTTTACGGCAAAGTCGGTTTCTATTTTACCTGTTGATGGTATAGCCGTTGAAGCTGTTGTACTAGCTACACGTGGCATTACAATACACAGTAAAATCCATACAAATGCGAGAGCTGTAAAGCTGCTACTGTTTTTACTAAATAGGCTTGATGCAAATAAAATAAGCAGCACCCACACAGTTAAATATAAAGCGTAGCCAAACACAAAGCTTGCTACAGCAAGTAAGCCTTCACCTGAGTCAAGTGTAAATAAAGCCGATACCGTAAGCGGAATTAAAATTAATCCTACAACAGATATTAACGCAAGCCCTTTACCTGCAATGAGTGTTGCGCCCGATGTACCTTGCGATAACAAGTAAGATAACGTTTGCGACTCACGTTCACGGCTAATTGCGCTATAACCAATTAATATTAATAATAACGGTGCGAGTGTTTGTACAATAAACGCAGGCGTTAAACTGCCTAATTTAGTAAGAGCAGTACCTTGGCGGCTATCTGCAAACATCGCGCTATTTTGTCTGTGCCCTTCTAAAAATATTGAGTTACCCGTGTAGGCATCAATACCTGGGTCGAGTGTGCTCAGTGGCGAAGGCGCTCTAAATGCATAATGCCCATAATGCACCATTCTGTGCGGGTGGCGGTCAGGCTGATCAACAAAGCTTTGCTCAGCGCTTGTTTGCAGTTCGTGCCGAGTATGGCTTAGCTCCATCATAGTAATTGCGGTCACAATTACCGACGCAAGCGTAAGCACTAAACCAATGGCAAGTACGGTCATTGCAAGTTTTGAGCGAAGCCAATAGCGCCATTCATCCTTTGCAACAATAACCACCTTTGAAAAGTTATTTATACTCATTAAGCGCCTCTTTGCGCAAATGCGGCATGAACTTGCTCAGTATCAATACGGCCATTTTGTGGTGCGTCAAATTCGCCCACCAGCTCACCGGCACTTAATAAACCAATACGATTAGCCACTTGACATGCGCCGTATACATCGTGCGTAACCATTAAAATAGTCGCCCCCGTTAATGCAAGCTCACGCACAAGTTGATTAAACTCATCAATGGCAACTGGATCTAAGCCTGAAGTAGGCTCATCAAGTAAAAATATTGGTGCTTCACGCAGGATGGCAAGTGCAATTGCCGTTTTTTGCCTCATGCCTTTTGAGTAAATTTGCATGTGGCGATCCCACGCATCTTGCTGCAAATCAACACGAATAAAGGCAGCATTGATTTGCTCGTCTGTTTTTTTTATGTCAGCAAGTGATAAAAAATATTCAACGTTTTCGCGCGCTGTTAAATGCGGATATAAGGTTGCCGATTCGGGCAAATATGCGGTTTTACCACGCACAAAGTCAAGTGCTTGTGTTACCTCTTTACCCGCAACCTTTACCGAGCCATCAGTTGGTTTATTAAAACCAAGTAACGTTTTCAAAGTGGTTGATTTACCCGCACCGTTGCCACCAAGTAGTGCATAAATTTCACCTTTGTTCACGGTAAAATTTAAGTTCTTTAAAATAACTTTGTTTTTAATACTAAAATTTAGCGAGCTTACCTCAATGATAGATTGCGCTTTATCTATTTGGGTAGTGCTAACTTGTGGTTTAGCGGTTTGTAATTCAATTGATGTTATTTTATTAACTGCAGTCACACTCACACTCTATTATGGTCATTTTTGAATGCTATATGTTATACTATAACAAAACTTAATTGCAACAATATAACATACCAATTTAGAGTGAGTTTATTAACGCAAGGTACCGAGATAATCTTTGTGGGTTATACAACGTAAAAAACGTGTGGATGAACTTTAAAGTACTTTTTATATAAGTTTAGGATTTTTAGGAAAATAATGATCTTCTTGTTGCTTACATAAACTAAATTCACGGGTATTTTTATAAGGTAGTTTCATAAATCCTGCGACACCAACATCAGTAATATTGACGGCATATTGCATTAGCTTATTAAGCAAACGCTTAAACTCAACTTCTTTTGTTTCATCAAGTAGTCGGTAGTAGTGGTGAATTTTCATTCTGTCGGGCAGTGCTTCAAAAATAATACACCCTGTGTGGTGGATCTGGTTAAGCTCAAATACACATTTAATAACTTTTTTGGGTAATTGTAATTGCTCGTCAGGATCTTTACCGTCTTCAAAGTACGAGTGTGGCCGTGTTATTTCGTTAGCTTTCATACTAACGACTTCGTAATCAAGTTCAGGTAGGCTATCAAATTTAAATGCACCAGTCCCATCGCGCTCTAACTGAATCGTTTTACGTGCATCAAATAAGCAGCACTTAAATAACCCTTTTTGATTAATTGCTTGGGCAAGCATCACCGTATTATTTATAGCATCGCTAAAGGCATCGCCTAAAGACTGGTCATGTATAATTAAAGATGATTCAACAAACAGCGAATCATCTTTCCAATGAAAACTAAGCCCACCCACAGCGGGGTATTTAGCCAGCCGGCTAATTGAAGCTAAAAATGCTTTTTCTGTATCGCCAGTATCAAATAGAAATTCTTTATAGTAACGATCGAGTTGAGCATCGTTTACGTCAAGCAACTGCTGATTATGATCGGCCTGGCGTAAAAACTGTTTACGTGAACTATATACAACCGTGTCAGGCTGTTCTTCTCGGCCATACCAAAATGGTATGGCCGCTTTTTTTCGATTTTTTTCAAGGGTAGGTAAATAAACTTTAGCCATAGTGGTAATATTGCGCATAAAGTAATCGCCAGCGCTATCGCGTATCGCTTTATTTTTACAAAGCATGCCATCAATAACTTTAGCTAGCTCTTTTGGTAATCCTAAACTGCTTGCAGGTATTGCTTGAGCGCCAAAACGGCACGACTGCGCTGATGCAAGTGCATACAAAGTAGCGGCTACACCTTGTTCATCAAAGCGAGGGGATGATTGCTCACCCGACATTTGTGCTTCACCAATAAAGTAAACATCGCCCATACGCGCATTAGTGGTACTTAAGTCGCCCGACATTAAATCCATAAAGTTACTAGCAACTGGATTACCATCACTATCAACCTGCGCAAACACAGAGCTGCCCCAATCAACTAACGACAACGCATTGGTATTTTTATCCCATACAAGGTTTGAAGGTTTTACATCACCATGGACTATAGGCTGCGGACTTACTCCATTTTTATGACTTCGCAAATCAATTAATACATTACGTAACCTAACCGCTAATGCCATTATTTGCGCCGCGCTGAAGCGCCCAGTTTTAAGCGATACTTTTTCAAGATCTTCACCAATGGCCCTTGCCATCATTAAAATCCCTTGTTTTTTGATACGCTCAAATGCATAAAAGGTTGGCACTAACGGGTTATTAATTTGCGAAAGCATATACGCTTCATCTTCAAGCCGATCTCGTACACTCTGTGCAAGCGTAATACGCGAAAACTTAAATACCCAAGGTAAGCTGTTACCGTCATCCCCTGCAAACACAAAACCAAACGCACCCGACCCAATCATTTCAACGTTTTTATAGCCCAGCAGCGTTAACTGCTTAATACAGATATTAAGCCATTGACGATGTTTTTTAGCATCGCGGTGTGAAAGCAAATAGACAGATTGCTCTTCGTTGATATAAAAATTGCGGATTTCTTTGGCTTTCAATGCGGGCACTCAAATTTATAAAACTAACCAATTATTAGTTTTATGTAATGAGATTACAATAGCTTGAATAGGAGTTTTTAAATCGTTGAATAAAGTAGCGCCGTGTTTATCCTTCGCGGTTAAATTTACAGCAGAGAATTAATTGTAAACGTTAACGCTAAAGCTTACTTAGCTAAAAGTAAGCTTTTACAATCAACTGTATATAAATACAGTTGATTGTAATTTTACTAACTTTCAATAATACGAAGATGCTTAAGTGATGATACATTTATGTGCGTTTGATAATAATATTTATTAGTTGCTCTACCGCGACTCATAAAATCGATAGTTACTCGTTTAGCTTCGCCTGTTACTTCTATTGTTTTATCAATAAAAAAGGTTTCTACAGGTTGTCCGTATTTACTTTCAAGCTCTGCTGCTACATTTGGCTTTATTGATATCGTAATTGAACGTCTATCGCGGTAATCTGTTTCTGTATTTAAATACAACCAATTACCCTGAGCCCCTGCCGCTTTAATGTGAAACTGGTAAGTGCCAACAACTCCTTTTGGTGCACTTTGCTCGGTTAAAGCTATAAGGTCCATATTTGTAGTTGTACGCTGACTTACTTCACTTTTATTAGGAACAGCACTACACGCGCTAAGCGCTAATACGCTGAAAAGAGTTATATACTTCAAGATACAATTTCCTTGCTTCTTTTTTGTGTTAATAAGAATGTAATGGCATTAATAATACCACTGTATGCATCATTGTTTCTATAAGAGAACCAAATACTTTCAATCAGTTAAGGAGCATTACGCTGAGAAGGGTTTGTTTTAAAGCTTTTTAACGTACTTTGCGGATTTACCACCTCTGCATGTTGTTTAGCTGCTTGCGCCCACCACGTTAATCGACTAAACGTTCGTGAAAAATAATTAAACCAAGACGATCTATCTTGCCCTGCGATTGGCTTTCCATCCACATTAAACACATCTTGTGCTTTGGGTACATGGATCATCGCAGAAACCGGTAAACACCCGAGCTCAGATAAAAAAGTTCGCATAGTAACCGCAGCTCTTACCCCACCCCATTGCCCTGCAAAATAAGTAACATTAGGTATTTTCAGTTAAAACAAGGTAAATCAAGCGTATAAAGCAAGTCTATTACAAATAGATTCAACGCACTTCGTTCTAAGATAAACACTTTAAAATGGATTTATTCTTCAATGTTCAAGTTAAAGTTAAAGTTAAAGTTAAAGTTTGAGCGAAAGCAATATACTGAAATACAGCTTTCGCAAATATAATAAGTTATCACCTAATGACTCAAATAAGCCATTAAGGTAATGAGTGCAACATAAAAACAAACACCTAATAAACAGATCAAGTTAACCTTTTTAGCTTTGCTCACCTTAAACGAGGCAAAATCTTTAATATCATTTTTAAACTGCCCAAAAGTAACTACTTTCAATACCACACAGCCCGTAGAATAAAATAAAAAGCCTAAAATGGTATCAACAAGTAACCAAGTAAAAATCTCTACAAATACACTCATACTATTTCCTTAATTCGCATTAATATAAAACATCCGTAGTTTATGAAAAATAATTTAACAAAAAAAATCTTTATTACAGTCCAACTCCAAGTCTTTTTAACAGCTTAAATGCTATTTCTGCATTGTTCGCTATTTTCATAACTTTTTCGTTTTCAGATGTTGCTTCGTTTACTTCTGTCAATAAAACATGTAACTCTTTAAGATCGTCATCCGAAAAGGCTTTGCGTAATTGTGGCGTTGAAAGCGGCAATGAGTTAGTGAGCTCATTTGCAATACTGGAAATATCAGCATCAAATTCATTTTTTATATCATTTAAGCTCATGCTCATATCCCTTTATTTAAAGTCCGGCAGTGTTTAATGAGTCATTTATAAATGTGCTTATAGCAGGGGGAATTGGAATTATCTTTCCAACTTCTTCAACGGCTGATTGTTGAAAATTAACAATCGCATTAGCACTTATTAATAGATTAGTAATACTTTCATTTGCGGCAATAGTATTTTTGGTGTTTGACATAATTATACTTTTCATACTGTTCGCTTTAGCATTAATTTTAGATCTTACCTCATCCCTGATCAGAGCAGATAAACCAGCCACGCCTTCTTGCTGTTGCGCTGTTAATACCGCGTTTTGTGCAATACTTTTTTTAGAACGGTAGCTCTCATTCGCTTTTGCATACACTTTTGACCATTTTTCATCAAGCATACTGTACGCAGATAGCTCCCAAGCCTTAACCATTTCAACACCGTTTTCACCTAAGGCGTTTATCCCCACAGACACTTGTTTATTTACATCAATTGCCGCTTGAGGAATATTGCTACAGCCTGTTATCACTACAAATAGTGAGGCAATAAGCGTGATATTTTTGATCTGCATTTATTTTATCCCAACGATCTATTTTTATAAAATGAATGATATCGATTATACATATTCAATTGATAAGTTCCCCCACCTTGACGATTATTTCTAAAGGTAGGTTAGTCTAAATAGCTTTAGTAAAATGCTAAAGCCATAAAATATGTATATTTTCAAATTTCAACATGCATACGGTTAGATACGACACCAACACCGCCAGCTAACAGGTAGTTTATTACACCGTTCTCTATTTTTAATAAAACCTCGATACAACTTGGTGAAGATTGGAGCATAGAATACCCCTGCTCTATTTTAAATTCAGTTTGCCTAAATTTAAGAATGTCATGCAGAAAACAAGCAAGCGGTCCGGCAGCCATACCCGTTGCAGCTTCTTCTGTAATTCCATAAAGAGGAGCAAACATTCTTGTTGAAGCATCTCTCCCCAGAATATTAGCCTCAAGAGTAAAAACATAGAAACCAACAAGACCATATTTTTCAGAGATTTCTTTAATGATTTCATGGTCTGGACATAAACCATCAAGGGCTTCTCTACTTGTTACACCAACAAGCATAAATGCATTTCCTGTATTTACTATCATTGGATCTGAGAGAGTAATATCTGATGAAATACCAAGTGCTTCCAGAACTGCATTTTTTTCTATCACGCTAATATACTTAGGGGCTAACTGTTCCATATAGGAAAAATCACCATTAACTTGAATATCTCTTCTTCCATCGATGGTTTCTTTGGAAGTCATTGAATTTTTTAATGATCCAAGCTGCGACAAATAACTAAAAGTTGCAATAGTTGCATGCCCGCAATGAGCTATTTGCTTTTTTGGGGTGTAAAAATCAAGCTTAAAATCTGCAATTTTGGACTTTGATACAAAAGCCGTTTCAGATAAACCTACTTTTTTTGCTACAGCGAGTTTTTGTGACTCGTTTAAAGAGTCTGCATTAATTACAACCCCAGCAGGGTTACCCCCTTTTCCACCGTCGGTAAATGCATTCACGATTGCTACTTCAACTTTCATTGTTTGTTCCTTCTATGAATATTAAAGTGAGCTTAGCAATGTAGACTACACTCTAGGTCAAGCGTTTTTGAACCTATAAATTTTATTTTTTGTTACTTCAATATAGTGGTCAATATTATTTTTCTGTATTTGTAATTTACCTAGATGCTCTTCAAGAAATGCTACGCAGAGCATGTGCTCGTTTTCATAAAATGCTTTGGTGTATTTTTTTATCTCACTCAAAGACATGCCAGAGTTTTTCATGCAAGAAACCCAATTAAGCACGTCTACATCCATTAAGTCATATGATCGATGGCCGCTTTCATCTTTTTCAGGCTTTTTGATAAGACCTTGTTTTTCATAATATCTAATTGTATGAATACCAAAGCCTGTTTTACTACTAAGCGTACCTATTTTCATATTATTAAACCTTTAGCTAACTAACTGCACCGCTTAACCTAGCTCTAAAAATTTAAGAGCTATATAATATTTCAAGATAATGTATAAATCGTAAACCAATTCCCATTTTAATCTTTATAGCTAAATCCTGAGTTCGTAACAATCTGCTTGTATATGGGTTTATTTAATGATGAAAAATTACGCCGATGATACAGAGTAATTAAATCCATTAAATTGCTTAAATATTTATACAAGTTGATATCACTAGTAGCACATTAAATTGCCAAATCAACTGCTTTTCGCGCATGTACGTACGTCGTATCTAAAGCCTAATATGCGTATCTTCTTGTTTAATTAGCATACCGATTTCAGTACACCCTAATATGACGGCCTCCGCTCCTTGCTCAGCAAGGGCATCAATTATTCTTAAATATTCAGCTTTAGATGACGTAAGACAGCGCCCTAAACAAAGCTCTTTATAAATAACATTATGAACAATAGCCCTATCTGATTTTTCTGGAATTAAGACCGACAAACCGTGTTTTTCTTTTAATCGACTTTTATAAAAATCTTGCTCCATAGTAAAAGCAGTACCAAGTAAACCAACGGTTTTCACTCCCATTTTAATAAGTGTTTCTGCTGTTGCATCAGCGATATGGATCAAAGGGATAGTTATACTTTCCTGAATTTGGGGAGCAACTTTATGCATCGTATTTGTGCAAATTAATAAAAAATCAGCACCTGCACGTTCGACATTTTTTGCCGCTGCGCAAAGTATATCCGAAGTTCCATTCCAGTCACCTTTGTGTTGGAGTTTTTCGATTTGATCAAAATCAACGCTATACATGACAATTTTAGCTGAGTGTAAGCCGCCAAGTGACTCCTTAACGCCTTCATTTATCACTTTATAATATCCGGCAGAACTTTCCCAACTCATGCCACCTAAAAGACCAATTGTTTTCATACAGTGCCTAACACATATAGTATTGCAGTTGGTTTATCCTAGTAGTTAGCCAATTAATTGTCTATTACATAACGTTTTTATATACTGTTAAGTGTAACCAATTGTTTAAAATGTGGTTTACTTAGTTGAAGATTTTCTTAAAATACATTCATCCTCTATTTGTGACAAAGGCTCTTTAATTGCGAATCCACTGCTTGGTTATTTCACAAGCAGATAGCTACTTTGCGCCTATCGCTTTCGTTTATTGATAAATTATGTTTTGATGAATGAAGTTAAATGGTAATCCTTTTGGTTATGTAACAGCTTCATTCATAACGGAGCCCGTAGAAGCTTAAATAACCTGAACTCTG
>NZ_PNDU01000158.1:0-7832 GCF_005886635.1 Pseudoalteromonas sp. S558
ATACCAATCTGCTTATATATGGGGTCTATTTAACGTTAAGAAAATTACGCTAAAACTAGGCAAAAATTCTTGTATCTAGTTGTTCTAAATAAAAAATTTTTAACGACGTTATAGTGCAATTTAATTAGTTAAATTGATCAAAGATTTATGCAGTTTAGTATAAGCCCTCAAATTGATAAAACATTGATGCGGACCGGTATTAAGCTATTTCTTGATTAATTAGATCAAACCAATGCTATAAAAGTTAAATAACTGCCAAAGATAGACTCCCTACCCAAGATTCACATTACCCATACAAATTAAGTTACAATTGTCAGCTTTATCAAAAGCACTTAAAGGTTATACTTTAATCATTAACGAATAATAAGGAATGAGGTTATGTCTGGAACTACGATGATTGTACTTATTGTGCTAATTTCGGTTGGCTCAGGAGTGGTTTACGATATGTATAAAAAGCATCTTGAGTTTAAGCATAAAATGCAAAATAACAACAGCGATGCCCATAAACAATTAGCTGAAACAAACGCACAAGTGCTTGCATTAAAAGAGCGTGTACAAACACTTGAGGCTATTGTTACTGATTCAAGCTTTAACGTTAAAGATGAAATTAATAAGCTTTAAGTTGTTATAAATAATCAGGATATAAGTGCGCGTTTTCTGGCTGCTCTATGCCGTGAGCAGCTAAAAACCCGCCAATAGCTTGCCCGCAGCCTTGTGGTGCTCGCCCACTGTCTATTTCAAAGTTTAACTGATTAGCATGTTGCTTACCCATAGAGCAAAGCCCGACCGTACTTGGCGAGCGCATTGCAATACTTAGCTTACCAATTTGTGCTACTGCCACATTTTTACTAAAACGTGTAAATCCTTGGTATTTGAATTGCTCGCTTACATAATCATTACTCGTATTTACTAAAGCAGAAATAAAACCATGTAAAAAGCTATTAGCTGATGCATCGCTTGTTAAAAAAGCCAACGTTTTGTTATTAAACTCACTTAATTGGCAATTACTGCATTGCAACTCAACAGTGAACAAGTGCTGTTCAGCTGTAACTGCTTGATGACTTTTAAGCTCAATGGCTGCATCCGCAAATACAACATGCTTAATAATATTATTAATGCTGACTTCATTGCTGTTTGCAATAACTAACTCAGGGTTTTGCGCCATTACCGGTAAGTCGTGATGATTATTAAAAGGCGTGCTTATTGAACCATCTTGAATAAGCTGAAATAGCTCTCGTACTTCGTGTTCACGTGCTATTTTTAGTGCTAAAAATGCAGTTTGAATAAGCTCAGAAGTCGGTAAGTTTTCTTCTACAATCCAGCGTCTACCAAATAAAAGTTTTTTGGCTTTACTTTCGTTATGAGAATCATTTTTTTGATAATTGTCAGGGCTGAGAACAGCTACTTGCAGATAAATTTCTTCACCTTTTTGTGCAGCAAGCACTCTAAAATGAGCTGAAAACTCAATACTCTCGAGCACTTTATTCACGCTATTTAACGTATGTTTGTAGCGTAAAAAATGCTGGGGAACTACCCAGCTATTATTAGCTAATTGCACAAGCGGTGCGTAAGAGATTGGCTGCTCATAGCTGTGTTGCCATTTTTGTTCGTTACTAAATAACGTATTAAGGTGACTATTTTTATCTGACATAAATAAACCAAATAAACCTGCACTAGGCAAGATATTAACTGTAACCATATTACGTCTTCAATGTCGTAATTAGATCACACGTGCGCCTCAATTTTAGGCTTTTTTAACTATCGATGAGTCCTTGATAGTCCGTTATAACTTTTTGATAGTAAAGAGCATCTTTATTAAGCATTTTAGTATAATGATTTAGCAACTGCTGCTTGTAGGCTTTATGCACTGCGTTATCATATTGCCACATCATATCACCCGTTTTGCTAAGTGTAGTGTTGCTATTAAAACTAACTTCAATTACTTCGTAAAAACGCTTGTTATCTACAATTATTTGCTCGCTAAGCAAGCCTAACCCTAATAAATCAAGACCCGTTCTTAATGTATAAGTATGCTGTACCGGGCATAAAATAAAACGTACATTTTGTATTATGTGCATACTATTATTAGCCACTACTTGCTGCAGAAGCTTTAGCAGTAACTCACCACCGACACCTGCAATAACAACAACTTGCTTAGTATCACTGGTTAATTTGATAGTACCTACATCTTTGCACAACACTTGCCATTGATCGTTGTTTGAATGCATGCTTTGAGCACTACTTACTCTTAAAAGTAGTAACTCTAAATTTGCCATTAAATCAGGCACTATATCAACAAAAATGACTTTATTAGCTGCGTTTCGTTTTAGTAGCGCTAAGCCCAAATAACCATGATCGCAACAGCAATCCCAAATTATATCTTCAGGCTCGGTAATTAACGCATCTATAGCCGCTAAACGTTTGCTCAGTTTCATTTAAGCAGGTGTTTGTGACGTTTTATAGACAAGCGCCTTTAAACTTCTGTCGCTGTCCACTTCAATAAAGCGTGCTGTAGGTGATAAACGTTCAACAAATCCAATAGCGCCTTGCGTATGCTCTGTAATAAGTGCTTTAAATGCGTCCTCGCTCAACTCTGGGCTATTGGCGCAAAGTAGCAGCTTTGTTGTATCACTTAGTAATTCTGGTAGCCTGCGTAACACTTTTTGATAGTCTTTCGTTAAAATAAAACTCCCCTTTTGAAAACTTGGCGGATCAACAATAATTAAGTCAAACGGGGCTGCTTTTTTTAATTTTCCAAACGACTTTAAAATATCATGTGGTAAAAAACTGACGCCTTTGTCAAAACCATTTAATTGATGGTTTTGCTTACCAACCTTAAGTACGCCTTTACTCATGTCCATATTCATTACATGGTCTGCACCACCTTGCATGGCCGCAAGCGAAAACCCACACGTATACGAAAATAAGTTAAGTACTTTGCCGTGCTTACTGTTCGCCATTACAAATTCACGGCCACTGCGCATATCTGGAAATATTCCGGTATTTTGACGGCTTTGTAAATCCACTAAAAAACGAATGCCGTTTTCGGTTACAACATGCGGGTTAGGTAATTGCCCGTAAACCACGGTGTTTTGGCTTTGTACACCAGCACGTTGCTGGTACACAAGTGATGTAATAAGCTCAGGCTGATTTGCTTGCGCCCACTGCCACACAATATCAGTGAGCTCACTTAGTGTTTGCTCGTCAATTTCGTCGTACGAAACCAAAAACAAACTTGGCGGATAAAAGTCTAAATTAATATGACTTAACGCCTCAACACTATGGCCTCGGCCATGAAAAACACGGCACAGTTCATTTTTTAAAATTGGCGCGTCTTCAAGCGCAGTAATAATAGGTGTAAAGTTTGCTGTCATTGTTAATTAATCAACTGTTGTTGTAGTTCATGTATTTCGTCGCGAACGGAGCCCGCTTTTTCAAATTCTAAATCGCTTGCGTATGCATGCATTTTGGTTTCAAGCTGCTTAATTTGTACTGAAATTTCTTTCGCACTAAGTACCTTTTTAGAGTCTTTACGAACAAGTCTAAGGTTATCCTTAGGCCCAGCTTCTTCACCTATATCCATCGCATCAAGAATCTTTTTGGCTAACGAATGCGGTTCAATACCGTGTTCAATATTATAAGCATGCTGAATTTCGCGTCTGCGCGCTGTTTCGTCCATGGCCTTAGCCATCGATTTTGTAATTTTATCACCGTATAAAATTGCGCGACCATCTAAGTGACGAGCAGCACGACCAATGGTTTGAATAATTGAACGTGCAGAGCGTAAAAAGCCTTCTTTGTCTGCATCAAGTATCGCTACTAGCGCCACTTCTGGCATATCCAGACCCTCTCGAAGTAAGTTAATACCCACCAACACATCAAATACTCCCGCACGTAAATCGCGAATAATTTCGACTCGTTCAACTGTATCTATGTCAGAATGCAAGTAACGTACTTTTACACCATGCTCACTTAAATAGTCGGTTAAATCCTCCGACATACGCTTGGTTAATGTGGTGACCAGTACCCGCTCGCCCTTCTCCACACTTTTATAAATTTCTGATAGGAGGTCATCAACCTGATCCCCCACTGGGCGTACTTCTATGAGTGGATCAAGCAAACCTGTAGGTCGAATTACTTGCTCTGCTATTTCACCTACGCAGCGCTCTAATTCAAAGTCGCCTGGCGTTGCCGATACATAAATAGTTTGCGGTGCTATGGCTTCAAACTCTTCAAAACGTAGCGGTCTGTTATCCATTGCTGAGGGCATTCTAAAACCATATTCAACAAGATTTTCTTTACGGCTTCTGTCGCCTTTATACATAGCGCCAATTTGCGATACGGTTACGTGCGATTCATCAATAATCATTAATGCGTCGTCTGGTAAGTAATCAAGTAATGTTGGCGGCGGATCGCCAGGCGTACGACCTGATAAATAACGGCTGTAGTTTTCTATCCCAGAGCAATAACCTAGCTCCCGCATCATTTCTATATCATATTGCGTACGCTGTGTTACGCGTTGCTCTTCTACTAATTTATTGGCACTGAGTAACTGGGCTCGTCGCTCTTTGAGTTCTTCTTGTATTTTATCGATAGCACCGAGTATTTTTTCACGCGGGGTAACATAGTGTGTTTTTGGATAGATAGTGGTGCGTATTATATACTTTTCGACGGCGCCAGTAAGCGGGTCAAAAATACTCAAGCGCTCTATTTCATCATCAAACATTTCTACGCGAATTGCGAAGGTGCTAGATTCTGCCGGAAATATATCAACCACTTCACCGCGTACACGGTAAGTACCACGGCTAAAATCTATGTCGTTGCGGGTATATTGTATTTCGGCAAGACGGCGCAGCATGTCGCGTTGATCTACTTTTTCGCCCACTTTTAAAAGCAGCATCATTTTCATGTATGACTTAGGGTCACCCAAACCATAAATAGCCGATACTGATGCCACAATAATGGTGTCGCGGCGCTCAAGCAGTGCTTTGGTGGCACTTAAACGCATTTGCTCGATGTGTTCGTTAATAGACGCGTCTTTTTCGATGAATGTATCGCTTGACACAACATACGCTTCTGGTTGGTAGTAATCGTAATACGATACAAAATATTCAACGGCGTTTTTAGGAAAAAATTCTTTCATCTCACCGTATAACTGTGCGGCTAGTGTTTTATTATGCGCCATTATTATTGTCGGACGATTTAGGTCGTTAATAATATTAGCCATAGTAAAGGTTTTACCTGTACCTGTAGCACCGAGTAAATTTTGGTGCGCAAGTCCAGCTTCTAATCCCTCGCACAGCTGTTTAATAGCCGTGGGCTGATCGCCCGCTGGCTTAAAGTGTGATTTTAGTTGGAAATGATCGCTCAATTAGTGCACTCCTTTAACGATTGACGGCTCAAAGCTTCAAGCTCTTTTACAAACCACTTATAAGATACTAATGCGGTAAATAAATTACCCAACCCGGCACCAATAAATAGGCCAGTTAAACCAGCAAGTTCATTGCCTATATAAGCAAATGGTAAGTAGAAAACGAATAAACGAATAGCACTTAAAAATAATGCATTCATTGGTTTGTGTAATGCATTAAACGAAGAATTAGATAATATGATCACTCCTTGCAAGCCATAGCTTAATGGAATGGTATAGATAAAGAGTTTTATAACATCTATAACCGCTTGCTCTTTACCAAACATTTGGCTAATAAAGCCAGAAAGGGCAATTAAGATAATATAAATGACGAATTGCCAAATCATTACAAACTTTAAAGTACCAATGTAGGCCTCTTTTACTCTGCATAACTTACCTGCCCCAAAGTTCTGACTCACAAACGGCGGGAGTGTCATCGACAAAGCAAGTACAAGGATACTGGCTATAGACTCAATCCTGCTGCCAACACCAAATGCAGCAACGGCTTCTGGACCATGATGAGCAACCATAGCAGTCATTACAGCCATTGCAACTGGGGTCAACATGTTTGCCCCTGCGGCAGGTAAACCTATTTTTAACATTTTACGAATAGCGCCGATCACTGTTTGAGAACCTGCTTTTAAACTCAACAATCGTTTTTTTACTATCAGTACATATAAAATAATAACGACTGCAACCCCCCATGCAATTACACTCGCAATGGCCGCGCCTTGGATACCCATTGCTGGAATAGGCCCAAATCCAAAAATAAGAAGGGGATCGAGTACTGCGTTTATAAGCCCTGCTCCGCCCATCACAATACTTGGCGTTTTAGTATCGCCACTGGCACGTAATACCGAATTACCAATCATTGGCGTAATTAAAAATACACTACCAATAAACCACACATTCATGTATTCATGTATCAAAGGAAGTACTTGCTGGCCTGCGCCTAATAACGTAAAAATGGGATCGATTAGCAAATACCCAATAAACGATAAAATAAGCACTAAAACAAACGCCACTAGTATAGAAATACTTGCATCAAAGCGCGCTTCATCTATTTTATTACTGCCAAGCGCTTTACCGATTACCGCAGAGGTGCCTATCCCTAATCCAATTGCCAAACTAATAACCGTAAACGTAACAGGAAACGTAAAGCTCACGGCAGCAAGTGGGTCTGTACCTAATAAACTAATAAAGAATGTATCAACAATATTAAACATCATCAAAGTGATCATGCCAAAAATCATCGGAATGGTCATTTTTTTAAGTGTTGCAGGAATTGGATCATTTAGTAAATCAGGGCGAGTCTGAGTTTTTGAAATTGCGCGCATGGTATAAATTAGCCTCTTTTACTGAGCTGATCATTTTAAAGCATCAAGGCAATTCAAGCCACGGATTTATCAATAGATTTGTAGTAGCCGCTTAAGTAAGGATTTTAAAAAACAGTTAATGTGGATTTTTACGTATTTTTGTTAAAATAGAGCCTTAACAGCCTAAAAAACAATTAAAACACATTTTCGTTACTTTTATTACAAACAGCCACTTATTACTGATGCTTTTTCGCACAAAGCAATGCTTTGATTTATCGTGACGAATAATTTCTTTCATCAGGTTCCCTGATACAAACCAAAAAGATTAACCTATTGTTTTTTATAGATATAAAAATAATGATTTAAAAGCTTGAAATCGGTGTAGCACCCTACAGCTCTAGTGCCGCTAATGTTCTTCAGGTTTCATAAACAGAGTTATCCACAGAAACCGTGGATAACTCATTCAAAGCCGCATTTATAAAGGCTTTCACAGAACCAAACTCTTTAGTTAGTCTTTACCAACATCAGATGTTCTATTAATGCCATTTTTACAATTTCAACAAAAAAACACATTCACCAGTAAAACCGTCTCTATTATCACTTGTGTTAGGCTAAATAAATTTTGTATAAGTATACCGCAAGTTATTGATTGTATTATTTTTGAACTATTCATTCGCTATCTTTAACGTGCGTATAAAATGAGAACTGTTTTACGTAAAAATTAATTTATTTTAAATTGTACTTAAAACCAGATTTACAAAAACCTGCTCATTTAAAAAGAACAAAGACTATTTTTATAAAAAGAATGAAACCTTCTTTTTATGTTTTTTAGCTGACTTTCGTTAACTAAGTACTTAAAAGCTGTATTTTATTTACTCAATGAACACTATAAATTAAATAAAAAAGCAATTTACATCGTGTTCTAGCACCTAAAATTTCTGGAAAAAAATCTAAATAAAGCCAGAAAACACGCAGATTGAGTATAAAAACAACGAATAAACCTCTTTTTTCAATTTATGATCTTTTATATGTTGACAGTTTGCGGTGAGGTCATTAATATTTCGCCCCGTTGAAAGGCAAGACGCTTCCCCCTTAGCTCAGTTGGT
>NZ_PNDU01000159.1:0-22668 GCF_005886635.1 Pseudoalteromonas sp. S558
GGCAGAACCCAAAGGGCAGCGCATGTTTGGCATTTATGCTGCGTTATCGCCTATTTATGGGGAATAACCACACTACATAGGCTCTGCCTTGCCTAAATACCAAACAGTCTGCTGCAAATTTAACCTCGAAAGATAAACAGGCCCTAGGGGCTATGTCTTAAGCATAAAGTAATAAAATATGGCCGACCAGCCGTGTTTAAACAAAATAAAACTATTATACGGAGTAAATTATGCGCCTTTCAAAACTGGCTTTATGTATTGCCAGCGTTTCAATGCCTCTTATGGCTGCTGAGATAAAAGTAATAGACAGCTTAGACAATCAAATTCCAATCACCACCCTTGATGCAGTAACCGTTACGGCAACGCGTACCGCCAAATCAGCCTTAAACTCAGCTCAAGCCGTTAACGTAATTACACAGCAGCAAATAGCACGGGTACTTGCAAGTACTGTGTTTGATAGTCTTATTAATGTGCCAAATGTTACGTCAACGGGTGGCCCAAGAAGCGGAGGCCAAAAGTTTAGTGTGCGCGGTTTTAGTGATGCAGAAGATGTATTAATAAGTGTTGATGGTGCAATTCAAACATTTGAAAAATATCGAATGGGGAGCTTTTTTTCTGACCCCGAACTTTACCGCTCAGTAAGCATAAAGCGCGGACCAAGCACCGTGTTACATGGTGGTGGCGCTTTAGGTGGTGTAGTAGAAATGGAGCTTAAAGATGCAAGTGACTTTTTAGCACCTAACGAAAAAGCGGGCGCTAAAATTAAGCTTGGTCACCATGGAAATAATAACGAAAAGAATGGTGCAGTATACGCCTACGCAAGACCTACAGAATCGCTTGATGTCGTTGCAGCCTATGTAAAACGAAGCAGTGATGATTTTGAATTATCTAATGGGAAAACATTGGATAACTCAGCAATTGAAGCTGAATCGCTACTATTAAAAGGCGAATACTATTTAAATGAAGACTCGTTAATTGGGCTTTCATACACAAAAAGTGAAGACAGCCAACGGACTGAATTTAATACCACGGATCCTGGTGCGTGGGGCACAGTTTATAGAACGATAGATCAATCGGTTACTAATTTAAGTTATGAGCTCAACCCTGCACATAACCCGTATGTTAATTTAAATGCCCGTTTTGGGTATAGTCAAAGTCAAGTGACAGAGAGCGATGGTTTAGGTACATTAAAAGATTTTATTGGCATTGCCTCTAATTATGAATACAACATAGCAACATTAGATATTGCAAATACCTCTGTTTTTAATAAGCATACATTAACGTATGGGATTCAGTATTCAGATAAAGAGCGAATCGGTACAAAGCTCAGTTATCCTTGCCTTAATCTAAATAGGCAAACGTATCAGTGTGTTGAATACGCAAATAACGCGGTACAAGCTGAAATTACTTCTCAGCCAGGAGGCACTCAAAAGCGCTTAGGTGTGTATATTCAAGATGAATTTACGTGGCAAGATCTGACGCTTACAGGGGGGCTTCGTTTTGAGAAATATAAGACAACAGCAACCAGCGGTTTTAACCAAATATTTAATAATCTAGATACTCAAGCCGAACACTCTCAAGTTGTCCCCGCTGTTACGGCTAACTATCAAATAAACAAAATGTTCGCTATTTTTGCAAGTTACCAAGAAGGCTTTAGAGCGCCGCTAATTGACGAGCTATACGACCAATACAGCGGTCGTAATCCTGCTTTAGGTTTAGAAATAGAAAATAGCACGAATAAAGAAGTTGGCATGAGCTACCAAACAGCGAATGTATTGACTAGTAGAGACGCACTAACTGCTCGCTTCATTTATTTTGATATAGATGTAAATGATGAAATTCAATCAAACACGAATAGCGCTACAAACCCTGCACCAGCGCCACGCTATAGCAATATTGGTGACAATCAACGTGATGGCATTGAGTTTGAGGTTAATTATGCGCATACCCTTGGTTATGCCAACTTTTCTTATAGCCGTATTTCTGGTGAAAACGAAAACAATAAACCTTTATGGTATTTACCTGCCGACAAGCTTGCACTAAGTGTTGGTTTACACTTTTTTGACGATACCATTAAAACCGGTTTGAGAATTCAAAATGTAGACAAACGAACAGTGCTCATTAATGGCGTAGAGCAGCAACACAAAGACTATACGCTAATAGGTATGAACGCGAGTTGGGATATAAACAAAAGCTGGAGCGCACGAGTTGCAATTGATAATTTATTCGATAAAGAATATCAGGTAATTGCAGGTACAGGTGGTGGAGTTGGTGAGTACGGTATTGGTCGTAACATTAAAACACAGATTAGCTTTAAATTTTAAGCTGCAGCAGCATGTAAATGTTGCTGCATTTTTAGGAGCACATAATGAACACATTATTTAATCAATACCAAGCTTTAAAAGCAGAGCAGCCTACTATTAGAGCTGTTGACGCTGCTTTAAAGCTAAATACCACCGAGGCGCAATTAGTTGCAGCTCAAGTTGGTACTAATGCAATTAAACTCGACATAAATCATATTGAAAGCATTCTCAAAGGCTTAAAAAAGCTTGAGCATGTTATGGCAATGACCCGAAACGAACTGGTGATTAATGAAATTAAAGGGTGTTACGAGAAATTATATACATCAGAACGTAATGAGCAAAAAATGGCAATAGCCATAAACCCTGGCGGAATTGACTTAAGATTATTTTTGTATAAATGGGCGAGTGTATTTGCTGTTAAGCTAAATAATATGGTGAGTATTCAGTGCTTTGATAAATATGGGCAAGCCGTTCATAAAATTTTTAGCACTGAGCAAACAAACCTAGCAGCATACGAAGCATTAATTAATAAATACAGTGATTGCGAACAAAGTAATGTGTTAGCAATAGAGCCTAAAATTGTACAGGCTTTAACATTTAAGCCTCAAGAAAATATTGATGTGGCAGACTTTTTAAACGCATGGGAAAACCTGCAAGATGTACATCATTTCCCCGCATTATTAACCAAATTTGATGTATGTAGAACACAGGCCCTTGAAATAGCTCAACCTCATTGGGCACAAGAAATACTCCCAATAAGCCTGCCTTATATATTTGAAACGTTAAAAAAACAGCAAAATGAGGTAATGATTTTTGTTAATAATGATGCCGCAGTGCAAATATATTCAGGCACACTAAATAATTTAAAGCAAGTTGGCCCATGGTATAACGTGCTTGATGAGGGCTTTAATTTACATGTGAGGAGTGATGATTTTGCTCGTGCATTTGTTGTAAAAAAACCAACCGATAATGGTGACGTTGTTGTTCATTCTATCGAGTTTTTTGACAGCTTAGGTAACACAGTACTGACATTGTTTGGCCGCAGAACCGAAGGTAATAAGCAATCAAATAAATGGATTACTTTGTGTGAGCAGCTTTGGCAACAGCGCTTAGTCGCCTGAACTAGACAAAGCTAAATAATAAATCTAGGGCTGTTTATATTAAGGTTCAATTAATAGCAGTGTACTTAGTTGCTGAGCAAAGCCACGCTTATATCGTGTGGCTACTTTCTATAAATAGACGACCAACAGTGCACAAAAGTTAAACTTTGGGTTCGTTCTAGAGGTTTTTTGAGTTTAGTAATTAGATTATAGGGCATTAAGCAGTTATAATTGTTGGTATAATATACAAAAAGGTACACACATAATTGTTTGTACTGTGGGCGATACGCATTTGTTATACAAATTACTACCTGCTTTAAACCTTAGATTTCTTATTTTATTGTTAGCACTTACTGCTTCTGTAAGCACACTTGTGAGTAGTTTTCATTCTACTTATCAGGTGCAAAAAGAGCAGCTAATGAGCTACACATTAAAAAGTAACTACGCTTATGCTAATAAACTAGCATCCGCAACCGATAACTTTTTAGAGGCAGCAATGCAGCAATTAGCTTATTCAGCTAAAAAAATAGAGCTGAGTATAAATAATGATGCGCTTTTGCAAGAAGAAGTAACAAGACTAAATTTACAAACAAATAGCTTTAACTCAGTGGTTATTAATAAACGCGGTATTATTGCTGCCACCTCACCTGATTTACCTCAAATTATCGACAAGCCAATTTATTCAACAGGGGCCTTACAAGCCTTAGAGCAGAGACAGCCACTAATTAGTGAGCCCTATATGTCGGCTGCGGGAAATTTGATTATTTCTATTTCATACCCGCTATTTAATTTACAAGGTGATTACTTAGGTTACGTAGGTGGAACTCTTTATTTAAAAGAGCGCAACATTTTAAATAGCCTGCTTGAGCAGCACTATTATAAAGAAGGAACCTATATTTATGTGGTCGATGCAAATAAGCGCTTACTTTATCACCCAGATCATGAACGTATTGGCACTTATATCGCTAATAATGCCATTATAGATAAAGTGGTTGCAGGAGAAAGAGGCACTGCTACGGCTTTAAATAGTCAGGGTAATGAAATGCTTGCTGGTTTCGCGCCTGTTGCACAAACGCAATGGGGAATTGTTGCTCAACGACCAGTTAAGACCACACTTGCATCGCTTGATTTATTAATAGTTGAGGTAATAAAACGTACGTTGCCTATGGCTATTATTACGTTTATTTTAATTGGATTGTTTGCTCACTTTATTTCAAGGCCTTTAAAACAACTTGCTGAAGGCGCCACTACGCTGGATGATCCAAATAGTCTTACAAAGTTGAAAAGTATTAAATCATGGTATTTTGAAAGCCAAAGGTTAAAACTTGCCATGCTCAAAGGAGTGAATATTTTGCAAATGCAAATAGGACAACTTCGTTACGATGCGCAAACAGATCCCTTAACCGAAACTCATAATCGTAGAAGCTTAAATGGTTTGCTCAACCAGCTTATGCTTAAACAAACACCCTTTGCAATCTTAGAAATAGACATCGATTTTTTTAAACGTGTAAATGATACCTTTGGCCATGCTAAAGGTGATGAAGCGCTTAAAGCACTTACCAGCATTATAAAAAAGTTATCTCGAAAAGACGATATTGTAGCGCGTATTGGTGGTGAAGAGTTTGTGCTCGTATTACCGAATGAAAACAGTGAAAGCGCGTTTAATATAGCAGAGCGATTACGAATTACTGTTGAATCCACAAGTATGGAAACCATTGGATTTATAACTATATCTATAGGTATTGCAACTTGGCCTGAGCATAGCAACGACATAGATCAAGTGTATAAATGTGCCGACAAAGCGCTATACCATGCAAAAGAACATGGTCGAAACCAGTGCGTTGTTGCACAAATAAGTTAAGTCACCTGATCACAAAGCCTCTGAATTAATACAGAGGCTTTTTATTTTATTAAATTACCTTCCTTAAGTTTTCTTTAAGTTTCGCTCGCTAAATTCTAAACATACACTTTATATGAGCGATGTTTATGCAATTAGCACAATTACCTTCATCACCCGATTTCATAGAAAATAATTCACGCGTTGTTAGTGCAGGGCTCAACGATAAGCACCGTAAAGCGCTAGAAGATACCGTTAAAGAAGGTTTTTTAGTTGCTTATAACGCAATGCTCACATCTTTTATGCCACTACTTAGCCAGTACACTACACGCGAAGGGAAATGCACTTTAGGATTAAGACAAGCCATGGCTCCTTTATTTATAGAGCAGTATTTAGCTGAGCCTATTGAACACTTTTTACCAGAGCATACACAGCGCGATAAGGTATTTGAGCTTGGCAACTTGTGCTCAACACACCGAAAAGCCACTCTTGGGCATTTTATTGTGGTTAATGAAGCGCTGCAAAGTGTGGGGGCCAAGTATTTAGTATTTTGTGCTACTAAAAAAGTGCGCGCATTACTGCGTTTGCTCGGTGTTAATTGCACTGAAATTGCAGTCGCGAATAGTTTTGTTGTTGAGCATCCATTAAATTGGGGGAGTTATTACGCTAACCAACCAACAGTATGTGTTGTGAGTTTAGAACAAGCGCATCAGCAAGTGCTAAATACACCTATGCTTTATAGTTTAATGCAGCAAAATCACACTGAAATTAACTCGCTTGTGAATGCATTGGTGAATGTATGAGCATTTACGATACGCAAGCAAACACGCCTATTATTGTTGCTCATCGCAGTGATAAAACACAAAGTATTAGCGGCGTTGAGTTCGACCAACAAGTAAAAGAGTTAGCAAATTCGTTACATGATTTTAGCGGTCAGGTTGTTGCATATAAATTAGATAACACACCAGCCTGGTTAGCTTTAGATACTGCGACAACGTTTGCTAACAAAGTGGCCGTGCCTATTGCTCACTTTTTTAGCGAGCAACAAACGCATTATGTATTGTCGCAATGCGGCGCTAATTTATTTATTAGTGACACTGCAAACCTCTCTTTGGGTGAGCCCACCATATCTATTACTGTGTTTGAATTTTATACGTTATATATTTATGAAATAGCTGCTGTAAAACCAGTCAGTTACTTTGCCGGAACACAAAAAGTAACCTTTACATCTGGCTCTACTGGGCAGCCTAAGGGAGTCTGTTTATCGGCAAATAGTCAAATTCAGGTAGCTCAATCGCTTTGCGATAAGATTAATCTTAAAAACCCTGTTCATTTATGCCTATTACCGCTTGCTGTATTACTTGAAAATATAGCGGGTGTGTATGCCCCTTTAAAAAGTGGTGGCTCTGTTCATGTAATGCCACTTAATAAGCTTGGCTTTGTTGGGTCGGCATTAAAAAAACCAGCCCAGCTTATTGCTGCTATTGATAACGTTCAGCCAAATACGCTGATCTTAGTGCCTGAGCTATTAACATGTTTGGTTGCTTTTGCTGAGCAAGGTTGGCAGCCACCAAGTTCATTACAATTTATAGCCGTTGGTGGTGCGCTTGTTAGTGAAATGCTAATCGCAAAAGCGCGTCGTTTAAATTTACCGGTATACCAAGGGTATGGTCTATCTGAAGCCGCATCGGTTGTTAGCTTAAACACGCCAACAAACGATAATCTTCACAGTGCAGGAACAGTGCTTCCACACCTTCAAACCAAAATTGAAGACGGCGAGCTGTTCATAAAAGGTGAGATATTTTTAGGTTATTTGAATCACCCACCGCATGATAAAAACCACTGGTATGCCACCGGTGATCTAGTCGAACAACGTGACAATACTTTGTTTATTAAGGGCCGCCTAAAAAACCTAATTATTACCAGCATGGGGCGCAACATCAGTGCCGAATGGCCTGAGTCACTATTACTAAGCCAAAGTGGCATATTACAAGCCGTTGTGTTTGGAGAAGGGAGGCCTTTTTTAACAGCCATTATTTACGCCGATACAAAGCTAAGTAACCCAGTGTTAGCGCAATATATTAACGCAATTAATAAACAACTACCCGATTATGCACGTATTCAAAAATGGCATCGTTTAGCGGCTCCGTTGAGTGTGCAACAAGGGTTATTAACTACAAATAATCGCCCAAAACGAGATGCCATAAGTAAGCAGTACCATGATGTGTTTGAGCAATTTTATCAATTTGGAGAAGTAATTAATGAGTGATTTTTTTAACATCCTTAAAGAGCAAACGACGCAAGAGCAAGATTACTTACTCGCAGCGCCTATTATTCAGCGTGTTTTTAAAGGCGAAGCATCACTTGAAGAATACGCCTCGTTTTTAGCGCAAGCGTACCACCATGTTAAGCACACCGTGCCATTAATGATGTCGGTTGGTGCACGATTAACCGACGATCAAGAATGGTTGCGCGAAGCCGTCGCAGAATATATTGAAGAAGAAATTGGCCACCAAGAGTGGGTACTTAACGATATTGCAGCCTGCGGTTTTGATAAAGAAACCGTACGGTGTAGTCAGCCACAATTTGCCACTGAAATGATGGTGTCTTATGCGTACGACTCTATTGCTCGTAAAAACCCATTGAGCTTTTTTGGTATGGTACATGTGCTTGAAGGGACGTCCATTGCACTTGCAGATGGTGCCGCTTCAAATATTGCAAACGCTGTGGGCTTACCTCAAAAAGCATTTAGTTATTTAACGTCCCATGGTGCGCTTGATATAGAGCACGTAAAGTTTTTTGAAAACCTAATGAATCAAATAACAGACGAGGCAGATCAACAAGCCATACTCCATGGGGCAAAGCGCTTTTATCGTTTATATGGCGATATATTTCGTGGTTTGGATGATGAGCCTTTTTTTAAAGCCAATATACAAGGCAAGCAGGCATGAGTAGCTCTTTGTGTTTATTAACTGGCGCTACCGGTGGAATAGGACAAGCAATTGCTAAAGCCCTATATGCAAAAGGGTGGAAGTTACTCCTTGTTGGGCGAAATGCTCAAGCTCTTGAAAAACTCAGTGCTACATGCCCAGACAGTGAAATATTTATTGGCGATTTAACCGACGATATAACACGCATTAATTTAGCTGTAAAAGCAAAGCAATTAGGCGGCGTTAAATTGCTAATTAACAATGCCGGTGTTAATACAATGCAAAGTCTTGAGCACACAAGCTCTGAGCAAATAGACAATATGCTAAGTACCAATTTGTCGGTGCCTATTAAATTATGTCAGCTATTTTTAGGGCAGTTAGAGTATACCAAAGGCACCATTGTTAACGTGGGATCATCATTTGGCAGTATCGGATATCCGTATCAAACGCTTTATTGCGCGAGTAAATTTGGTTTGCGTGGTTTTACAGAGGCGCTTTCGCGGGAGCTATACGGTTCGGGTGTTAAAGTCGCTTACCTAGCACCAAGAGCCACTGACACCACCATTAATAACAGCAAAACCCGTGCGCTGAATAAAGAGCTCGGTAATAAAATGGACTCGCCAGAATTAGTCGCCAGAGAGTTACTTGCGCTTCTTGATTCTAATCAGACACGGCGTTTTATCGGCTTTCCTGAAAAATTATTTGTACGCATTAATGGTGCTTTTCCACGTATTGTAGATAACGCCATTGCAAAACAACTACCTAAAATAAAACGTTTTTTAAGTTAAAAATAGATGAACAACGAGGATAAAATTATGTATAAAATAACCTTAGCATTATATTTAGTATTCACGAGTGCATTTACTGTATCGGCCTATGCTGATGAATCGCAAGATTTAGTCGCTATTCAACAAAAGTGGGCAATTGCTAATTATGAACTTAAAGATGACGCGCAAATAGATGCGTTCACGAAATTAAGTGAGCAAAGCGCGTTATTTGTTAAAAACTACCCAAATTTGGCACAAACGCATATTTGGAATGGTATTGTGTTAGCTAGTTTTGCTGGTGCAAAAGGCGGGTTGGGAGCACTTGGTTTAGCAAAAGAAGCTAAAACATCACTTGAACAAGCACTCTCAATTGATGGTACAGCGCTCGGTGGCTCAGCTTACGCAAGCCTTGCAACGCTTTATAGCAAAGTACCCGGCTGGCCAATTGGTTTTGGTGATGATGACAAAGCTGAAAAATTATTTAAACAAGCACTCGCTTTTAATCTCGAAGGCATTGATACTAATTACTTATATGGTGAATACTTGTATGATGAAGGCGATTACAAAGAAGCGAAAGCGCGTTTGCTGGTAGCACAAGCTGCGGGTATCCGTGATACTCGCGCTAAAGCAGATGAGTACCGCCAACAAGCAATAAGCCAGCTATTGGCAAAAGTAAACAAAAAACTTAAAAGATAAACGACACAATGCATTTATTACTCGTTGAGGACGATCATTTAGTGGCGCAAGGGCTTATTCGCTCTTTGCGCCAAGAGGGCTATAGCGTAGAGCATAGTGGCACAGTAAAACACGCCCTAGAATGCCTTTCTAGTGGTGAGATTGAGCTTGTTATTCTCGATTTAGGATTGCCTGATGGCGATGGCTCGCAAGTTTTAAAGCATATTAAAGCACAAAAAAAAGTAATTCCTGTGGTCATTTTAACCGCTCGCGGCAGTATAGACGACAAAGTGCAAGGGCTTGATATGGGCGCTGATGATTACCTTGCAAAGCCGTTCGACCCTGCAGAGTTATTTGCTCGACTACGTGTGGCAAGTCGACGCGTTAATCAAACTCAATCGAGTTTACTGCAATGCGGGGAGGTGGTCATAGACAGCTCTGCTCATACGGTGACACTCAATGGAGAGTCACTGACATTACCGCGTAAAGAATACATGCTTTTAAAAGCGTTAATGGAAAACCAAGGTCGTGTGCAGTCAAAACAACAACTCGAAAACAAACTTTACCAATGGGGTGAAGAAGTCGGCTCTAACGCGATAGAAGTACACATTCACCACCTTAGAAAAAAATTCCCTAGCGACTTTATTAAAACCTTACGTGGCATTGGCTACGTGGTTGGCAAGCGCTAGAGCGTGTTTATCTTTCGAGGTTGAAAATGTCTATTCGTAAACGTCTGACCTTAATTTTACTGTCTATGATGGTGCTTACGTGCTTTTTAGCATTAGTAAAAGGCTATCAAAAAAGTATGCATCATGGTGAAAACTTGCTTGATGATGAGCTTAAAATAGTTGCAGGGGTTTTAATTGAACAGCCATTAGCAATAACCACAAGTGCAGTGCAAGTAAGTAATAACAGCGCTCAATTGTTGTATCAAATTTGGCAAGGTACGACATTGCTTAGCGGCTCGATGAGTTTAACGAATAACCAAACCAGTTTTAACGAAGGTTTTCAAACTGCCAACATAGCAGGGCAACGTATGAGGGTATTTGTATTAAATAAACATGCACGCAAAGTGATTGTGGCCGAGCCAATGGCAAAACGATTTGAGCTTGCTGAAGCTGTTATTTTATCGGCAATGTTACCTATGTTGTGGGCAGTCCCTTTACTTGCTATTTTTATCAGCTTTTTTGTTAAATATGCTCTTGCACCACTTACTCGACTCTCGAAGCAATTGGCCCTTCGTCAAGCGAATGATTTTACGCCAATTAACTGGCAAGTGACTGATGAAGAAATTAAACCCGTTATTAATCGCTTAAACGACTTATTTAAACGGGTAGAAACCGCCTATTTAAGAGAGCGTTTTTTTGCCTCAGATGCAGCGCACGAATTGCGCACACCGCTTAGTAGCTTAAAAATAAATGTGCATAATTTAGCAAACAAACAAAACGTGCTGCAAAATAATGAAGAGCTACAAGCGATGTCGCAAGGTATTAATCGCTTGAGTAATATTGTCGAGCAAATGCTGATTTTAGGACGTACTCAACCAGAGCAGTGGCAAAAACAGTTTAGCGAGCAATCCTTACTAGCGATTACACAACAGGCTGTGTCGGAGCAATACGACAAAATAGATGCTAAAAATCAGACTATTTGCCTCGAAGGTGACGACTTTATAATTAACGGAGATGAATTTACTCTCACTACGCTTATCTCTAATTTACTCAGCAATGCTATAAAGTACACGCCTGATAATGGTCAAATTATTATTAAATTAGCATCAAGTAGCACAGGCTTTAGTTGGCAAATAGATGATTCGGGATCAGGCATGACTGAGGAGCAAAAAGAGCGAGTATTCAATCGTTTTTACCGAGTGGGTGGCGATCAGCACCCCTCAGGCGAGCAAGGTGCAGGTTTAGGCATGGCAATCGTGCAGCACATCATTGCTATTTATGATGCAAAAATAAAATTAAAAGATAGCCCTCTGGGTGGATTGAGAGTGAACGTTACTTTTACAGGAGCTCAATGTGACTAAACGCTTACTTAATCAATGCATGTTCCTTTTATTGTTGTTGTCGCTTAATGCTAAAAGTAAAGAGTATCTTATAGTTTTAAAAGATCACTTGTTTTATCCCTCGCAAATTATTATTCCGGTGAATAAAAAAGTAAAATTATTAATAGAAAATCAAGATAGTACGCCAGAAGAGTTTGATAGTTTTGATCTAAATAGAGAAAAAGTACTCTATCCAAACCGTAAAAGCGTGATTTATATAGGGCCGTTGAGTAAAGGGCATTACGAATTTTTTGGTGAGTTTTCACCAAATACAGCAAGAGGCGTTGTTATCGTTAGCAATGAGGGGACGCAGCATGCTGATAACTAGTTTAGTAATGAGCCTCAATCAATTACTACCTGTGGCTATTTTATTAGTATTACTGCAAGTAGTTGCAAAGCAAAGTAGGGCGCAGGTGTGGTTTGCTTTAGTAATTGCTGCTGTAATGTCATTTTTGTACATGCAAAGTGCGTCGTGGGTGAGTCAGTGGTTTGAACATCAAGGCTTAGAATATTCACAAATAGGGCTTTGTGTTAGTGCATTTGTTGCTGCTCTCGTATTTGCTATAAAGCAAAAAACAGCCGCATTTTATGTCGCAGTGATAAGTACAACAACATTATATTTAAGCCATTATATTATTTATCTCACCAGTTTTTGGCAAAACAGCGATGTGGGCCAAAGCTTGTTTATTGGCACTTTATTAGGCGTTGGGATTTGTTTGAGCTTTAGCGTTTTACTGTATTTTTTTATGAACGCAATTAAACAGCGCTTTGGTATTTACCCGCTGTTAGTGTTACTTGCTTTAAATAGTGCCGCTAAGTTATTAGTAGCGTTGGATTTAGCAAGCCAAATAGATTTAATAACAAACGCTGCAACAGTATGGGATTTACGTGACATATTAAGCGAAAACTCTGAGCTGGGCCGTGTTCTGCGTGCTCTTGTGGGTTACGAGGCAACGCCTGATTTTATAAGCGTACTTATTTATAGTATGAGCAGCACATTATTTTTATCATTTTGTTACTTTATTCCGGCATCAATAACTGAGGAACGTGTATGAAAGCAATCAACCTATATTTAGCACTTATTTTTACTGCTTTTTGTTTGTTGTTATTGCCATATAAAGCAAATGCAGATGGTATTGTTGTTGATAAGGTATACCACCCGTATGTGTTACCTTTTGAGCGTGAATTTGAGTGGCGATTAGTGTCGCATCAAACAGATAGTGGCAACTTGTTAGCGCAACGCCTAGGTATGGGGCGGGCTATAAACGATACAATGGCGCTTGAGGGATATTTAGTTGGTGAGCGAGATGATAATGGTGACTTTGGTCTTGAGGCCTACGAGCTTGAACTACGCTGGCAATTAATTGAACAAGGTAAGCTATGGGCCGATTGGGGCGCACTATTTGAACTTGAGAAAAAGCACAACGAAGATATATACGAAGCGACATCGGGTTTTGTAATCGAAAAAGAATTTGGTAAAACGAGTGTTACCATGAATGCCTTTTTGGTCTATGAGTGGGGGCAAGATATAAAAAATGAATGGGAAACGGAGTTTAGAGCGCAGTATCGTTATCGTTATCGCGCTGCCTTTCAGCCCGCGCTTGAACTATATGTGGGGGAAGATTTTGTTGGCATTGGCCCAGGGTTTATAGGGTTGCATAGGTTTGCAGGCCAAAAACAATTAAAATGGGAAGCCGGTTTTATTTCTGAAATAAGCCAATCAGAAAAGAACCATAGCTTTAGGCTCGCGCTAGAGTTTGAATTTTAAGAATAAAAAAGTGATAAATGTTTATTATTCAGTAGTGGATAAGTACTTGACATATTTTTCGAAATCTATATAGTGGGCTGCAGCTAGAAAGAAAGCATGTAAGCTATAAATCTCCATTTCGATGTTGTATAAGTAATACTTGTAGTACCGTCCTGAAGTTTTTAAAGTACCATCTCATTTTTTGCTACACCCGCTCATATGAGCATATTTTTTATTTTATATCAGGATATTACAATGTCTAACATCGTATCAGGTACAGTTAAGTGGTTTAACGAGTCTAAAGGTTTTGGTTTCATCGAGCAAGAAAATGGCCCAGACGTTTTCGCACATTTCTCAGCAATCAAAAGCGAAGGTTTTAAAACTCTTGCTGAAGGCCAACGTGTAGAGTTTACTCTTTCACAAGGTCAAAAAGGTCCTCAAGCTGATAACATCACAGCTGTATAATTTTACTTTTTAAGTAAAATGAAAAAAAGCGCTTAAGGCGCTTTTTTTGTGCCTGAAACAAACCTAACTTATTCAACAACCACGACCTAATACCAAGGATCACAATTAAAGTGCTTCGATTTGACCCCAAGGTCTAATATAAACAACTATTAAGTGACAGGGTCACGTGGTTAATAAAAAGCCTCTATAGCTTTAATTAGTAAAAGCCTAGAAGAAAGCGAGTTCAAGCACCGCTGAACTAATACCACTTATTGTTAGTCATTTACCTCACCTGCACATCATTTAATTCAAAAGCCGAGTGTAATTTAACTCATTTATCGTAAGGGCTTCTTTTAGTTTTGCTCACTTCTTTGTGCGCTTCTTCCATTTTTTCTATAAGAACTTTATCTGTATCTTTATTTGCAGCTAAATAAGCAACCGTTGTTAATGCATCTATTTTAAAAATAAATTTTAAGTGGCCAGGTTTAAGTTTAAAGTGATCACTATATTGGAGCATATAAAGCGGGTCATCCAATATTAGGTCTACTTTTTTGGCTAGTAGTAACTTATAAGAATGCTGTATATCTGAAGTTATAACGCCCTCAAACCCCATTTTAGTGAGAGTTTGGGTTGAGAAGTCGTTATGTTGCATAGCTATTTTGTAATTTTTCGCTTGGTTAATATTATTGATTACTATATCGGTTCTGTCTGATAGCCCAACAAACCCCATTTCAAAGCGACCAATTTCCCCTACCCACTGAAATTGATCTTCACGTTCTGGCGTTCGAGCAATGCTGTAAATAAACGCGTTTTTCTTCTCGCTTACCATTTTATAGGCGCGGGCCCAAGGGTACATTTGTATGTTTGGCGTTAAATCAGCCTGTTTAAATATATCTCTTATGTACTGTGTCCCTTTACCTTGAACTTCACCGTCTATTAAAACTTGATTAGGTGGCGCTAATTCTGTAACAACGAGTAAAGGCTCTTCAGCTAAAGTACTAAATGATAAAAAAAGGATAAAAAAGGTCAGATTATATTTCACTACAACTAGTCATTTTTGGCTTGAAAACACTTAATTAAGTGTGGTTTAAAATTGTTAAATTTACAAAGTATTAGCGGTTAATTGAGTTGTAAAAATCTCATAATGAAAATAAATAGAAGGATATAAGAAGAAAGGTTACTTTATTAAAGCCCTAAAACGATAAAAGGGCCTTGCGGCCCTTGGTGAAGTATCGTTCAAATCAGATAGTGCTTTAACCCCTTAAAGCGCTATCCTATTGTTTTGCAACACCGGTTATTTGTCTCTATCAGTTTCTAAGCTAGCGAGAGGAAAAAACCAGCAATTGCTGCGCTCATAAGGTTAGCCATAGATCCTGCTAACACAGCTCTGAGCCCTAAGCGTGCGATATCCTTCCGCCTGCTAGGCGCCATACCGCCTAACCCACCTAGTAAAATGGCTATCGATGATAAATTAGCAAACCCACAGAGTGCGAATGTAACAATCGCTTGTGTGTGCGCGCTTAACGTATCGCGATAATTTATAAAGTCTAAGTAAGCAACAAATTCATTTACTACTATCTTTTGACCAATAAAACTGCCGGCTATAATTGCTTCATCCCATGGCACACCAAGTAACCATGCAACTGGGGCAAATACATAACCTAAAATTTCTTGTAGTGTTAATGTTGGATAATCAAACCATCCACCAATACCACCTAATAAACCGTTTAGTAACGCAATTAATGCGACAAAGGCAAGTAACATTGCACCAACATTAAGTGCTAAGTGCATACCGTTTGCTGCACCAGATGCCGCAGCATCAATTACATTTACAGGTTTATCTTCATCATCTAAATCTAAATCGGCCAAGTTATCCTTAGGCGTTTCAGTTTCTGGTACGATCATCTTGGCCATTAAAAAGCCGCCAGGCGCTGCCATAAAACTTGCTGCTATTAAATACTTAAGCTCGATACCAATAATAACGTAACCGGCCATTACAGAGCCTGCTACTGTGGCTAGGCCACCAACCATAACTGCAAACAATTCTGATTTTGTCATCGTTGCAATAAATGGTTTAACAATAAGTGGTGCTTCAGTTTGGCCAACAAAAATATTGGCTGTTGCTGAAAGTGATTCTGTGCGTGAGGTTTTCAATAATTTTTGTAAACCACCGCCCAAAATCTTAATGATCCAGTCCATAATGCCAAGGTGATATAACACAGCAACTAATGCTGAGAAAAACACGATAACGGGCAAAACCTGAATCGCAAAAATAAAACCAAGTGTGTCCTGTGAAGCAAGCGGGCCAAATAAAAACCCAATACCGTCGTTAGCATAACCAATAACTGATGAAACGGCTGCTGACATACTCGTTAATACATTTTTTCCTGCTTCAAAAAATAATACAAAACCGCCAATAACAACTTGCATAGCAAATGCTATACCAACGGTTCTTAAATTAATTGCCTTGCGATTAGTCGAAGCAGCAAAAGCAATGCTCAGTAGCACACACATGCCTACTAAGCTCATAAATGTTGTCATACAAATGTTTCCCGTTGTTATTCTTGTAGTAAATATTTTATCTTACTTTTAATAATATCAATCGCAACACGATTCATACCGCCTCGAGTCACAACTAAATCGGCGTTATGCTTCGAAGGCTCAATAAATTGATAAAACATCGGTCTAACAGTTGCTTGATATTGCTCAACAACGGATTGTAATGTTCTGCCTCGTTGCTCCATATCACGTTGCATACGGCGCATTAAACAAATATCTAAAGGTGTGTCTATAAACACCTTAATATCAAATTCTTTATTAAGTGCTTTATCACTCAATAATAAAATACCTTCAACAATGAGTATTTTTGCAGCGGGGACACGTCGTGTTTTTTCACTGCGTGTATGCTGCGCATAATCATAACTAGGTACTTCAACTGAGTTGCCACTGCGAAGTTGCGTTAAATGCTCTAACATTAACGCGTGCTCAAATGCATCAGGATGATCGTAATTCGTTTGCGTACGATGAGCCATCGGCAAATGCGACTGATCCTTGTAATAAGCATCTTCTTCAATAATGGCGATAGCGCCTGGTTCAAGCTCATTAACCAATTCATTATAAATTGTTTGGCTAAAAAGGGATTTGCCCGACGCCGATGCGCCTGCAATAGCTATAATAGTAGTTCGTGTCACTAAAGTTCTCACCCACACAGAAGGATATATTGTTGGTAGATCACAATAGCAAAAAAGACACGATTAATCTCTTTTGCTTCGCTCAGAACGTAAATTTATAATGTTTAGGTTTTATGAAACAGGACTTTTGTCCTGTACGGAAAATTCCAAGAGCAGATAAAGTAACCACCTAGAAACAAAGTGAGGTCAAAATGACAAGAGCAATTATCTTAATGGCAGATAGCCTAGGAATCGGTGCAGCACCAGATGCAGATAAATTTGGTGATCTTGGCGCAAATACATTCGCTCACTTACTAAAAGCATATTACGACGAAACAGGTACTGCGTTGTCACTTCCTAATTTATCTAAACTAGGATTAGTTGATGCGTGTGAAGCTGCCGGTGGCGAACCGTGTTTAATTTCAAATCGCCAAGCACCACAAGGTGCATGGGGTTACGCTAAAGAGATATCAAGCGGTAAAGACACACCATCGGGTCATTGGGAAATGGCGGGGGTTCCTGTGTTATTTGATTGGGGATATTTCCCAAAAACACAGCCAAGTTTCCCGCAAGAGTTTATAGACGAGTTTATTGCTCGTACGGGTATTCCTGGCATTTTAGGCAATTGCCATGCATCAGGGACGACCATTTTAGAACAGCTAGGTGAAGAGCATGTAAAAACAGGTAAACCAATCTGTTACACCTCAGCTGATAGCGTGTTTCAAATAGCCGCGCATGAAGAGTCATTCGGCCTAGAGAAGCTTTATCAAGTTTGCGAAATCGCACGGGCGCTACTTGATGAAATGAACATAGGACGAGTGATTGCGCGGCCATTTTTGGGTTCAAATAGTCAAGACTTTGCTCGAACGGGTAATCGTCGTGACTATTCAGTACTACCGCCAGCGCCTACGTTGCTAGATGTATTAGCAAAGGACGGCGGCGAAGTAATTAGTATTGGTAAAATTTCAGACATTTACGCGCATCAAGGCATAACCCAAAAGCATAAAGCACCAGGGCTTATGAACTTGCTAGAAAAAACCAGCGAAGTAATGAAAAGTGCGCCAGATCGTAGCTTGATTTTTACTAACCTAGTTGATTTTGATGAAAAATTTGGTCATCGCCGCAACCCAGTAGGTTACGCAAAAGCATTAAAAGAATTTGATGACTATTTACCCACTATACTAAATCAGTTAAACGCAGATGACGTGTTAATGATCACTGCAGATCACGGCTGTGACCCTACCTTTCCAGGCTCTGAGCACACTCGTGAATACGTACCCGTTATTGCATATCAACCGGGTATGAGTAATACACCATTAGGTGAACGCAACAGCTTTGCAGATATAGGTCAAACACTGGCACAGTGGTTTAACTTATCTGCGCTTGATTACGGCGACAGCTTTTTAAATGAGCTAACAACGCCAAATAAAAAGGAAAACAATTAATGAGTACTCCGCATATCAGTGCAAACGTTGGTGATTTCGCCGAAACAGTATTAATGCCAGGCGATCCGCTACGTGCGCAATATATTGCTGAAAACTTTTTAGATGATGCAGTACAAGTGACAGGCGTACGTAACATGTACGGTTTTACTGGTACTTATAAAGGTAAGCCAGTAAGCATTATGGGTTCAGGCATGGGTATTCCATCTATGTCTATTTATGCGCGTGAGCTAATTGTAAGCTTTGGCGTTAAAAATATTATTCGTATTGGTACGTGTGGTGGTATTGGTACAGATATAAAAATCCGCGACGTAATTTTTGCACAAGGTGCAAGTACTGATTCAAACGTAAACCGTGCTCGTGTTCGTGGCTACGACTTTTCTGCAATCGCTAACTTTGACCTGCTTTTAAACGGCGTAAACGCTGCAAAAGCGCTAGGTATTAAAGCTAAAGTAGGTAACGTATTTACGACTGATACTTTCTATCAAGCCGATGACTCTTTTTATAAAGACTTAGACAAGTTAGGCATGCTAGCCGTAGATATGGAAACAGCCGGTTTATATGGCGTTGCAGCTGAATACGGTGCAAACGCAATGGCATTATTTACAGTAAGTGACCACGTGATCACTGGCGAAGCAACACCTGCTGATGAGCGTCAAAGCACGTTTAACGAAATGGTTAAAATTGCACTAGAGTCAATAGCTTAAATAATACATAACAGTTCCTTGGTAACGTATTCACTAAGTTTTGGAGACACGCCCAAAGTGAAGTGAGACTAAACCTCCAAAGCCGCATTTTATGCGGCTTTTTTTATATCTTTATTTTTGATATTTATGCAACTTTGATTCTGAGAAACCTAAACTCAGTAACATTAATTAAATTTTTGTAATTATTTGTATTTATTAAATCATTTTTATATTTCAACCCTAATAACTTATTACTATTTTGTATATATTTAGTACTTAAGTGGCGACTTTTAAGTGGTTTTGAGGTAATTTGTTATACTATATGTGAAATTAGTATTAGGTTGTTCGGTAAATGTTAATAGTAGACAGTGGATGTTCAAAAAACTTAATTTTTCCTGAAGAATATTTTGAATACGATATAGCTAGTTATCATTTCCATTTTCAGCCTATTTATTGCTTAAAAACGGGGGAAATTAAGCTATACGAAGCGTTATTACGTAACGGCGAATCGACTACAAATATTGAAAAAACAGTAATGGCATTAATTTCACAAGGAAAAGAGGATTTATTAACATTGCACACGCTTAGTGCAGTAAAGCCGTTTTTTTCAGATAAGATAAAAAGCCCGCTTAGTTTTTCTCTAAACTTTGAGCCCGCACAAATTGCTTCCTCTCGATTTCCTGCACTCGTAAAATACTTTTTTAATCGTTTTAATATACCCAAGCAAAATGTGATGCTGGAGATTACTGAACGCGCCTGCTCTACAAAAATGTACCAATCAATGATTAAAAATATAGAAAAGTTAATTGCCGAAGGATTTGCTTTTGCAATGGATGATTTTGGTACTGGCATGTCTAATTTTGAGTTGTTATCGCAGCTAAATATAAAACTAATTAAAATTGATGGCTGTTTTATTAATAGCGCATTTGATAATAGCTACTCTAAAAGTATTATCGAAATGGCAGCCACCTTTAAAGAAAAATTTAATTGCTCAGTGTGTATAGAGGGTCTTGAAACTCAAGAGCATATTGATTTTGTTAAAAAACTGAACTTTTGTTTTGGTCAAGGCTATGCACTTGCAAGACCAGCACCGCTTAGCCCTATTTTTGCGTAAATAAAAGATCACCTCGCTCTAATTTCCCCTGTAAGTTCACTTAGCTTAGTGCTAATGTTTACCTTATAAAGCTTACTTTTGCAGTGAGTAATGTTTAAATTACATATTAACTCGCTTAATTAAGTGAGCTATTTTGAGGTAAGAAAATCGTGTCGATAACAAGGCAAAAATTTCGTTATTTATTCTATATCAGAAGTTTTTAACGCAGTTAACGTCAGGTTTAATCCCTCAAATTGATTAAGTATTTTTGCGGATTGGTATTATTGATAGTTAAACTCTGGAGTCAAATATGTCGAACTGGGTTGATGCAAGCGTAAAAAAAGTAACGTGGTGGAACGAAACGCTTTTTAGTTTAACGTTAAACGCCGATGTTGAGCCATTTAAAGCAGGGCAATTTACAAAACTTTCAGTAATGGATAACGACAAACGCATCGTGCGTGCATATTCATATGTAAACTCTCCCGAAAATAACGATTTAGAATTTTACCTCATTAACGTAGCCAATGGTTTACTATCGCCACGCTTAGCCAAGTTGCAGCCAGGTGATACCGTTTTAATTGAGCGTCGTGCAACAGGCTTTTTTACCTTAGATGAAATACCACAAAGCGAGCAACTTTGGATGCTTAGCACTGGCACTGCTATCGGCCCATTTTTATCAATGCTACAACAATCTGAAATATGGCAAAAATATCAATACATCAATTTAGTACATGGCGTACGTTATAATAACGATTTGAGCTATCAAGAGCTTATTAATGAGTTGCTAAAACAGTACCCTGATCAGCTTAACTATATCCCCGTTGTTAGCCGTGAGAAGCCATTACAGGGGCTAAGTGGTCGAATTACCAATGCTATCGCTAATAAAACCTTATTTGAACACGTAAAACTAAGCCCAACTGCAAATAATGCTCAGTTTATGATTTGTGGAAACCCGCAAATGGTTAAAGACACAACCGAGTTACTTATAGGGCAAAACTTTAAGCGAAACCGCCGCAGAGAGCCTGGCCAAATAACGGTTGAACAGTACTGGTAAAGAGGAGTTCAGCAGCATGCGCGCACTGCAAGTACATAATAACTACCCGAAAACTCTAAAATTTGCTATGTTGCGTGACTAACAACGTTTAGTGTTCATATTAGGAAAACTATGAAATCGTTATCTATTATTTTTGCTTCATTAATTACCTGTTTGGCGTTGAGTAGTTATGTTGCTGCTCAGCAATCTGATTCAGATGAAACTAAAAAAGCAAATACAGAACAAACGACAAACGATAAAGTCAACACGCTAGAATATTCAGCGCCTGTGCAAAAAAAACCAATTATAAACAATGCTAAAGTTGATGACTCAAAAGTGTTGGGCAGTGAAGCTGCGCAACCAGTTACAAAACCTAAAAGTAAAATAGAAAAAGCAGCGGCTGTAGCGCAAGCTGAAAAAGTAGTGGCGCAAGCAAAAGAAGCACTAACAGCCAAACAACAAAGTAAAGCAAAGCAGTCGCGCGAATCACTTGCTGTGGTTGAACAATTAATTAAAGCCTATAATGCACGAAACATAGAAGAATTTATTCGTGTATATGCTGAAGATGTAGAGTTTTATATTTTTCCTAATGAGCTATTATTTAAAGGAAAAGAAAAACTAATAGCACGTTATGGGCTAATGTTTAAAAAGCTAAAGTGTATCCACTCATCGCCTATTAAACGTATAGTGCATGGGGATATAGTGATTGACCATGAGTTATCAGAAACTTGCTCAACCGACGAAAACGTCGTAGATAAACGTTCAGAGCTTGTATCTAGTTATCAAATTAAAGACGGAAAAATAATCCGCGTATTATTTTTTCGTTAAAGGATTATTATGCAAATAAGTGAAGAAAAAAAAGTCCGTTTAATGTATCGAGTTGAGCCTGGTTGTTTAGGACCTGATGGTGCAAACCATATAGAAGATTTTTGTCGCTTTGCGAATAAGCATATTAAGTCGCCGTATTATGGTCAATTTGTATTTTTACCACGTTACGATAAGCAAGTCGGTGAGCGTCAATATAGCGTAAACAGCCGAAATTTATCTCAAGCGCAGGCTAAAGCATATTTAAATCACTTTGAAATAGAAATTGAGCATTTTGAAGAGCAGCTTGATGAATTGCTTACTAAAGCGATTGATTTATATTTTAAACGCTAACATTTTTACAAAGCATAGCGCCGTATTCTATGTAGGCGCAGGTGTAGAGATTGTTCGCGCGCGAAGAAAGGGTTTCCTAATCATTTTAAAAACTGCGTTTTTATACGCCAGCAAGCTGCGCGTCTACAAGTAATAGCAGACAATGAGACCGCATTTCTTGTAGGCGTAGAGCTTGCTCACGCGAGAAGCGCAGCTTCTAATTATTTACCTATTTAAAAACTGCGTTTTTATACGCC
>NZ_PNDU01000016.1:0-19228 GCF_005886635.1 Pseudoalteromonas sp. S558
ATAAAATGAAAAAAACTAAAAACTCACCAAATAGAGTTAAATGAACAGACATAGGAATTCCTTTTCATGCGTGATTAATACCAAACTGCATAAATCTTTGATCAATTTAACGAATTAAATTGCACTATAACGTCGTTAAAAATTTTTTATTCAGTTAAGGATATTAGCTAAAATATATTTTTATCAGTTATAAAAATGGCTAACGATATGTTAGTGGTCTGACAACTAGTATGTTATAAATAAGCTAAAAGTAGGAAGAGGTCGGGTGTGCAGCCATTTAATATTAAAATCAATAATTCAAATATTCATGGCTTAAAGAAAGGCTCCGGTGGTGATGTTGTTATTGCGCTTCATGGTTGGCTTGATAATAGCAACAGTTTTTTTCCTATGCTTAATAAGGTGCAACCGAGTCAAACTTGGTACTGCATTGATTTTGTTGGGCACGGGTTGTCTTCGTGGAAAAGTGATGATGCGCATTACTACTTTGTTGATTATATTGATGATGTTTATCAATTTATCAATACATTAGGGGTTAAAAAAGTACACTTAGTTGGTCATTCGATGGGGGCTATGGTCGCAGGGATTTTTGCGAGTTGTTTTAGCGATTATGTTAAGTCGGTCAGCTTTATTGAAGGGATCGGTTGTGTTACTACCCCCAGTGAAGCGGTATGTGAGCAGCTAAAAAGTGCAGTATTAAATAGAGCGCGTTTAAAAAATAAAAAATCTAGAATTTATAAATCGAAAGCGCTTATTTACGAAGCGCGATCACAAACAACTGATTTAGATGATGAGCTAATTGCGCTATTAATGGACCGAAACATAAAACCAGTAAATGATGGCTTTGTGCTCACAACAGACCCAAAGCTTAAAAATCACTCAGGTTTTAGGTTTGATGAGGCGCAATGCATTGGTGCAATAAAAGATTTATCTGCACCATGTCAGTTAATTTTAGGGAACGAAGGTTATTCGTTTGTAAAACAAAACTTAGCAAAGTATATTAGCTATTACAGTAACTTGAGTGTAATAAACGTAGACGGCGGTCATCATTGCCATATGCAAAGTAGTGAGCTATGTTTTGAACACATTCATGCATTTATGGTGCAAAGTGGTGCATGTTAATTGTATATTAACGCTAAATGTGGGATTATTCGCACATTAGAGTATTTGCTCAATTGTTAAAGTGCCTTACTTAGATTAAGGTTAATAAAAATATAATTATAAACAGGGGCTAAGAGTGGAAAAAATCTGGCTTAAGCGCTACCCAGAGGGTATGCCTGAAACAATCGATCCTGAGCATTACAACTCGTTACTCGAAGTTTTCGAAAAAAGTTTTAGTGATTACAAAGATCTACCTGCATTTACTAATATGGGTAAAACACTATCTTACAACGAAATAGATACTGCAACGAAAAAAGTAGCTTCTTATATTCAACATGATTTAGGTCTTAAAAAAGGCGACAAAGTGGCCGTCATGATGCCTAACTTGTTGCAAACACCAGTATCAATTTTAGGTATTTTAAGAGCCGGTTGTGTCGTTGTTAACGTTAACCCGTTATACACGGTTCGTGAATTAGAACACCAACTTAAAGACTCGGACACTGCAGCAATTTTTATACTTGCTAACTTTGCAGACACGCTCGAGAAATCACTTGCGCATACTGATGTTAAACACATTGTAGTAACGCAAGTGGGTGATATGGTTGGTGGTATTAAAAAGCACATTGTAAATTTTGTCGTTAAACACGTTAAAAAAATGGTCCCTAAGTACAGCTTACCGAATCCAATTAAGTTTTCTGATTTATTAGATGCGGATGAAACTGCATATAAACGACCAGAAATGAACTTAAGTGATTTAGCATTCTTGCAATACACTGGCGGTACGACAGGTGTATCTAAAGGTGCAATGCTAAGCCATGGCAATATGGTAGGTAACCTTGAACAAGTGTCTGGTTGTTTAGATAAAGTATTAGAGCGTGGTAAGGAAGTGGTGGTTACTGCATTACCGCTTTATCATATCTTTGCTTTAACGGCTAATTGCTTAACATTTATGAAGTACGGTGGTTTGAATTTACTTATTACCAACCCTCGCGATATGAAGGGCTTTGTCAAAGAGTTAGGGCAAGCTAAATTTACTGCTGTTACGGGTGTTAATACATTATTTAATGGTTTATTAAATACACCAGGCTTTGCAGATCTAGATTTTAGCCATTTAAAAATGTCGCTTGGTGGAGGAATGGCTGTTCAACGTCCTGTTGCTGAAAAATGGCAAAAAGTGACGGGTTCTAAACTTATGGAGGGTTACGGCCTTACAGAGTGCGCCCCTTTGGTCACTATTAGCCCATACGATTTAGAAGCATATAATGGTTCAATTGGTTTACCTGCGCCGAATACTGATATTAAGTTAATGCTTGATAATGGTGAAGAAGCCGCTAAAGGAGAGCCTGGAGAGTTATGGGTTAAAGGCCCACAGGTTATGCTTGGTTATTATAATCGCCCAGATGCAACTGCTGAATGTTTAAAAGATGGTTGGTTTGCTACTGGTGATATTGCCACATACGATGATGAAGGTTTCTTTTTTATAGTTGATCGTAAAAAAGACATGATCATTGTGTCAGGCTTCAATGTATTTCCAAATGAAATAGAAGAAGTTGTTGCGATGCACGAAGGTGTACTTGAAGTAGCCGCTATTGGCGTACCTCACGATGCAAGCGGCGAACAAGTTAAAGTTTTTGTTGTGAAAAAAGACCCATCTTTAACTGAAAAAGATATAATAAAGCACTGCCGTGATAATTTAACTAATTACAAGGTTCCAAAACTCGTTGAGTTTAGGGATGAGTTACCTAAAACAAATGTAGGTAAAATACTCAGAAGAGCCTTGAAAGATTAGCAACCTATAAAAAAGCCGGCATATGCCGGCTTTTTTATTGTAGGAGACTAAGTGCAATACCAATTGATCCAAACACAAAACCAGCTTAATACGTTCGTTGAGCAGATCCAAAATAAACCCGTTTTAGCTATAGATACTGAGTTTATGCGTCGCCGTACGCTGTATCCTGAAGTTGCACTTATTCAGGTATACGATGGTGAGCATCTTGCGCTTATTGATCCACTGGCTGAGTTATCATTATTTGATTTTTGGCAAATTTTAAAAGATCCTGCTGTTTTAAAAGTATTACATTCTCCTTCAGAAGACATCGAAGTATTTCAAAAGTACGCAGGGTTTGTACCCGCACCATTATTCGATACACAATTTGCTTTGCAATTACTTGGTGAAGGGAATTGCATGGGCTTTGCGCTGATGGTAAAAGAGCTGCTAGGCATAGAAATAGATAAAAGTGAGTCTCGCACTAATTGGCTACAGCGTCCATTAACCCCTAAACAGCTTGATTATGCAGCAGCTGATACATTTCACTTATTACCATGCTTTGATCTAATTATTGAGCGTATTAAAGCGGCTGATTTATTTGACATCGTTATCAACGAAAGTGAATTAATTGCAAATAAGCGCGCATTTCAAACACCAGATGAATTTTTATATAAAGATATTAAAAATGCGTGGCAGCTTAAACCGCATGAACTAGCAGTATTAAAAGAGCTTGCTACTTGGCGCAGAAATAAAGCCATTAAAAAGAATTTAGCACTTAATTTTGTACTAAAAGAGCATAACATGGCGGAAATAGCTAAACGCGGTCCGTCTAGTTTAAATGCACTTAGACAAATATCAGGTGTTGAAGCGATTGAAGTTAATCGCTCAGGTGTAGAAATTTTAAAATGTATCGAGATTGCTAAGTTGATACCGCAAGAGCAACATCCTGCTGTGTTAAAGCGCTTAATTGATTTTCCTACTTATAAAAAAGTAGCAAAAGATGTTAAACAAAAAATTACTAAAGTAGCAAAAGCGCATAATATTCCTGATGATGTGATGGCTTCTAAAAAACAAGTCAATCAATTGATAAGTTGGAATTGGAAGTTAACAGCAGAGCAAAAAGTTAAATATATAAAACCCGACTTATTGAGTTCTTGGCGTTATACATACGTTAAAGACGTACTAAAAGAGTGGGACAGCTAAACAGTATTGCTTTAATGTGAGTTAATAACGGGATGTTTACTGCTAATTTAACGGGGGCGATATATGGCCCCCTTTTGTTTGAAATTTCAGCAAGCTTACTCTGTCATTTCTTTTAAAATTTTATCTAAGTTACTTTTTGATTGAGCAACACTTTCAAGCGGCGTTAAGTTATTAGGGTATTCCTCTTGTTCAATGACGAGCCACTGCAGATCACCGTCCATAATTAGCGAATTTATTATTACTTTCCATAGATAGTCATTTTCACCAAATATTGGGCTTAGGCCATCGCCTTGATGCGTTCTTACTTTTAAATGTGTTGAAAAAGTACGCCCTGGATATTTCTTTATGTAATGAGTAGGCTCTTTACCAGCAAAATGCACCCAGCCAATATCTAGCTGAAGCGGCAATGATTGCGGTGTGTTTTTTGCTATATAGTCCCAATACGTAGCGTCGTTAAATTGATTAAATTCTTTATCATGATTATGAAAACCAATATGCATATCATAGCGCTGTGCTATGTCGTTCATATGCGCCAGTTGTTTTGTAAGGGCTGTAACCCCCGTTGGATGCCACGCTCTTTCATCCCAAGGTACAAATAATACCTTTACACCCAATGTTTTGTAAAAGAGTAGGGTGTTGGTAAGTGTTTTTTCTGTGAGTGAATCAAAGCCGATATGCGCGCTGCTTGCAACAAGATTGAGACTAGCAAGTTTCTTTTTAAGTTTACTAGGGCTATTTTTATAACTCCCTAAATCACCGGCAAACTCTACCCCATCAAATCCCATTTCAGAAAGGGACTGCAGTGTACTATCAAAATCTTTTTTAAGTGCTTCTTTTACCGACCATAACTGCACGCTCACTCGTGGCGTTGGTTTAGGCATTGTAGCGAAAGCGCTCAATGAGTAGAGAGTAAAAATTAGGGTGGTTAAAACTATAAATGTAGTGTGTAAAAGTGTATTTTTAAACATTATCAAATACCTGTTAAAGCAGAGAATACTCCCTGCTTTTTATTAATCTTTATAGGCGTATTGGGTTAAGCCAAGTTCAGCTAAAACGTTATCAAGGTGAGCTTTTGCTTGCGCTGTAGGGCCTGGGTAGTCACCGGCAATAGGCACATTTCCTAAATAACCTATATCTTTACACCCCTGAGGTGTACAGAAATAAGCGCCTAAAATTAAATTTTTGAAGCGTAAAAACGCATTAGCTATACGCTGAAATTGTGCCGGTGTATTATCGTCAAAATAAGCAATGTCATCTAATATTGCTTTTTGTTCCACAGCTTTAAGTTTCGCAAAAATCTTTTTATAACGAAGTATTGATTCGTCATCAATCCACGCAAGCCCATGTAAAATTGTTACCCGGTCTTTTTGTTGACCATTATAAGGGGAGCTAACCCATTCATTAATGACACTCGGTACATCAACGTCTGAGGCGCTCGGTGAATCACCTTCTCGGGGAACAATGTAATCTGCAAGTATTGCCACGAGAGTGAGTTGTTTATTTGTTAAGGTAAGTGGCCAAGGCGACTCAGGTGGTAGCAACATATTAGGATCAGTACCATAGCCTTTCGCTGTAATGGCTGGCAGCTCTAAACTTGGCCAATGGCCTTGGGTGCTAATCGTTTCTTCGAGTACTTTACTACAACCGGCTGTTAGTGAAACGGCAGAGCCTGCAGCGAGTAGGCCTAACCATTTAAGGGACTCTCTGCGTGTCATGCCTGAACTATATTTATATGAGTCAACACTCTTTTGTGAATGCATGTTAAAGCACTCCTTTTTCAATCTGTTTAGCGATCCACGTAGAATTGCGCATTGCCAATGTCATAATTGTTAATGTGCAGTTTTTATGTGGGTTAGAGGCAAATACACCGGCATCCATTACAAAAAGGTTGTCACAATCCCATGTTTGCCCCCATTGATTAGTAACAGATTCTTTGGGCGAGCTACCCATGCGAGTGGTACCCACTTCATGAATGATTTCACCGCCTTTTGAAATTGCTTTTTCAGCAGGTGGGAGCTTATCTATTTTTGCTCCTAAGTTTTCTAATATTTTTTTCGCTGTTTTTAAACCATGCTCAATTTGCTTAAGTTCACGATCAGACCATTTAAAATGAAATTTTGAGACGGGGATCCCCCATTTATCCTTAACGTTTTCGTCTATTTCCATATACGAGTCATCGTTTGGTAACATCTCACCTCGCAAAGCAAACCCTACATAAGAGCCGTACGCATCGCGCACTTGCTGTTTTAACTCAACGCCATAACCTCGCTTATCACCAGATACACCAGAGCCAGGCTGATTAAAACCACTGCTTATTTCAAAATGATAACCACGTGGAAAATTAAGTTCACCTTTAGCGTGTGCTTCATGTCCCCACCAAGGAATAAATAGATGATTTCCGGTATGCCCATCTTCGTTATAGCGTGGTCGGCCTTTAAGTGCGGGTATTTGTGCGCCTAACCATGCACCGGTAGAATCCATTAAATTTTTTCCAACTTGGCCACTTGAGTTTGCCAGTCCTTTTGGATGTTTTGTGTGTTTTGAATTTAATAAAATACGCGCAGATTCACAGGCACTTGCAGCAAGAATAACGATATCAGCGGATACTACATGCTCACTCATGGATTTTTTATCAATGTAGGTCACTCCAGTGACTTTACCATCGTCATTAACTGCAACAGACTTAACCATAGCATCGGTAATTATTCCTAAATTTCCCGTTGCTTTAGCCATAGGTAAAAGCGACGTTGTGGTTTGAAATGCCGCACCAATAGAGCAGCCGTGGCCACAAGGTGTTGCATAAAAACAGGCCATTCGGTCGTCTTTATTACGTGTTAATACGGCTCTGTGCATGGGTACAGCTGCAATCCCTAATTTTTTAGCGCTTGCTGCAATTAATAGCTCGGGAACCCTAGGTGTTGGCGGCGGCTGCAATACGCCAGGCGCTGATGGCGGCATGTCATCCAGGCCTGTATTAGTACCACAAATACCGACTAGCTCTTCTGTTTTGTCATACCACGGGGCTATGTCTTCATAAACAAACGGCCAATCTGCACCGTGGCCATCTTGGCTTTTTCCTTTAAAATCATGTTCACTAAAACGTAATGAATAGCGTCCCCAGTGATTAGTTCTACCGCCGAGCATACGGGCACGCCACCAATAAAAATCACTGCCTTTTGCAGTGGTATAAGGTTCATCAGGAACTTGCCAGCCACCATCAACGGTTGCATCGTAAAAACCAAAGTTTTTATCTTTATTGCCTGCGCCCATCAAGGGAGCTTCGCTGTTACGACGAAACATCGGGCTTTCTTTTTTTGGGTCGTAATCACGGCCCGCTTCGAGTAACAGTACTTTATGACCTAATTTGGTTAAGGTGTAAGCTGCCATTGCACCACCAGCACCCGAGCCGACCACTAAAATTTTATGATTAAATGCTGGCATGTTACAGCTCCTTAATTTTAATGTTTTTAAACCATACTTTGTCACCATGATCTTGCAAGCCAATATGGCCTCGATCCGCAGTTGCAAAATTTAGCCATGTAGAAAATTTACTCTTTTTAACAAGCGTGTCCCACGTGGTACTGCCTATAACAATACTTAGCGTACTAATCCCATTTTGCCAAACCTGTAGGTGTTTATCGCGCATTTGAATACGGACTTTATTCCACGTATTTGCAGGCTTATGCGCGGTTTTTGGCGCTGCAAACAGATCGTAAATAGAGCCCGATAAATGCGAGTCTATTTCATTGTCGGGATGTTCTTCATTATCGATTATTTGCACTTCAGGTGCGTGAGAATAAATCATACTTCCCAGTTCGTCCGCGAGCACAAATATCCCACTATTTCCTTTAGTAGAAATTTTCCAATCTATTTTAAGATCAAAGTTACGGTACATTTTTTTAGTTAAAATATCACCGCCACCTTTAGTGAGCATCATTGCTCCGTCAGTAATTACCCATTGCGGACTTATCTCATCACTTTTAAAATTTCGCCAATGAGACATATCTTGGCCATTAAAAAGCAATTGCCAACCTGCTTTTTGCTCTTCGTTGGTAAGTTGATTATCAACAGTGTGGGCGTAAGCACTGCTACTAAGAGCAATTGCAAGTGATAGAATTTGGATTGATTTAAACATATGTAACCTCTTATATTCTTTTACTTATTGCTAGCAATATACGTTTTTTCAACGCTTTTATTTTTTGTTATAAATAGGTGTAAACCAATAAATACAACAATTAACACGATTGGAAAAATGAGTAAATTTTGTAAAACGGCCTGACCTGCCACTATTTCTACTTGTTCTACGCTGATGTTATTTGTTTGTGCGTTAAGGCGAGCAGTATCAATCCAATGACCAATAACAGGGTTCCACATACTGACAGCAAACATGCCCGCACCTCCCATCAGTGACATGCCTAATGCGCCTGTTTTTGGTGCATATTCAGCAACGCAGCCGATCATAGTGGGCCAAAAGTAAGTCACGCCAAGCGCGAACATGGCTGCGGCAAAGTAAATCGCATTACCTTGAGCTTGGCTCATTAAAAATATCCCAAGTGTTGAGAAAATAGCTGATCCGAGTAACACACCCGTTGGACTAAATTTATGTACTATAGGGCCTGCAAAGAATCGTCCGAGTGCCATTAGGCCGGTGATCAACGCTAAGATAACCATCGGGGATGCGCCGGATGAACCTAAAATTTGCTCTATCCATTGTTGTGTACCAAATTCAGTAATAGCTGTGATCGTCATACAAACAATGAGAAATAAATACAGCGGCGAGATTAGATTTTTTACATTCGTGGCAGTTGAATTTTCTTGACGATCGAATTGTGGAAATTGCGATTTAACAACCATCACGCCATATACAATAGTAGGAATAAGAATAAGCGATACTTGCCATTGCCAATTTAGACCAACGGATGTCATGGCATTTGAAGCCAGTGCACCTATAACAATACCGCCTGGAAACCACACATGAAAACGATTTAACATTGTGGTGGTATTTTTAGGGTACATTTGAGCTATTAACGGATTACAACCAGCTTCTACAGAGCCATTAGCAAAACCAATTAAAAATGTTGAGATTAGCAATCCCCAAAAACCATCTGCCGTGATAGTTAAAAGTAACCCGCCCAAGTGACAGATAAAGGCCAACGCAACCAGCTTTTTAGCACCGATAACATTATAGATAATCCCACCTAGCATCGTCGCTACTGGGAATCCTAAAAATGCCATTGCATTAACCCAGCCTAATTGAGTGCCACTGAGGCCAAACTGTTCACCTAATTCACCTAAGATACCGGCACGAATAGCAAAGGTCATTGAGGTGACAATGAGTGCTATACAACAGAGCCGAAATATAATGTTATTGTTATTATTCATTCTAAATATCCTGTTAACTTAAACCTAAAATACGGCTGTTTCGTTCGCTATTAGTCTCTGTTGCTGAGAAATCATCGAACGCTTTATCTGTTGGGCGTATTATGTGGTTTTCAATAAAATAAACGCCTTCTTTAGCACCATCTTCAGGGTGTTTAATACAACATTCCCATTCTAAAACTGCCCAACCGTCAAATCCGTATTGTGTTAGTTTGCTAAATATACACTTAAAATCAACTTGCCCATCACCTAAAGAGCGAAACCGCCCGGGTCTGTCTTGCCATTCTTGATATCCTCCGTATACGCCGGAACGACCATTTGGCGTAAACTCCGCATCTTTAACATGAAAGGCTTTAATTCTAGTGTGATAAATATCAATAAATGATAAGTAATCAAGTTGTTGTAAAACAAAATGGCTAGGATCGTAAAGTATATTAACGCGTGGATGATTATTTGTGGCAGCTAAAAAACGCTCAAATGTTATACCATCGTGTAAGTCTTCACCAGGATGAAGTTCGTAACAGACGTCCACGCCCATTTCATCAAAGTAATCTAAAATTGGCAGCCAGCGTGCTGCTAATTCTTTAAATCCTTGCTCAACAAGACCTTTTGGTCGCTGTGGCCACGGGTAAAAAGTATGCCAAAGCAGTGCGCCTGAAAAGGTGACGTGCGTTTTAAGACCTAATCGCTTGCTGGCTTTTGCGGCCATCATCAGTTGTGCTTGTGCCCATTGTGTTCTTGCTATTGGATCACCGTGTACAGCCTGTGGCGCAAAATTATCAAACATCTCATCATATGCTGGGTTCACAGCAATGAGCTGGCCCTGCAAGTGAGTGGATAACTCCGAAATACAAAGCCCTGCATCTGCGGCAATACGCAGCACGTTATCGCAATAACCTTGGTTTTGGGCTGCTTTTTCTAAATCAAATATTTGTGGATTTGATGTCGGGAGTTGAATTGCTTTGTAACCTAAATTTCCTGCCCACTGGCAAATAGCTTCAAAACTATTGAAGGGCGCTTCATCGCTTATAAACTGCGCTAAGAAGATAGCTGGGCCTTTTATTTTTTTCATCGTTCATCCAATTTAAAAGTATGCCATTTTGTATTTTTGCTCGAAGCTTCAACTGCATTTTCAATAAATGCCATCCCACGGATCGCATCTTCAATACCTGGGACATCAAATTGATGATTATTTACAGCGCGTCCTGCTTTTTTTGCTTCAATCAATTTTGTGAAATTAACGTATATATTGGCAAACGCTTCAAGGTATCCCTCAGGATGCCCTGCTGGAGTGCGTAATGCATTGCGCGCGGCTTCACTTTGTAAAGCAACGCCAGCACGAAGTAGAGTTGTCGGTGCATTGTGTGATTTCAGCCATAAGCTGTTTGGCTCCATTTGTGACCACTCTAGGCTGCCTTTATCACCATAAATACGTAGATTAAGATTGTTTTCTTCACCTAATGCTATTTGGCTGGCCAGTAACACGCCTTTACAGCCATTATCAAAGCGCAACAAAACGGTGCCATCATCATCGAGTGTTCTACCTGGCACGACATGGTTTAAGTCTGCGCACAGAGCCTCGATTGTAAGGCCACTAACGTACTCGACTAAGTTTGCTGCATGTACGCCAATATCGGCTATACAACAACTGATCCCTGCTTTTGCTGGATCTAAGCGCCACTGCGCTTGTTTGCCAGCTTCATCTTCTTGTGTAGTAAGCCAGCCTTGACTGTACTCAACGACTACCTTACGAATTGCGCCCAGTTGTCCTTGAGCAATACGATAACGGGCTTCTTTTACCATAGGGTAACCCGTATAGGTATGGGTTAATCCATACAGGCAGTCGCTATTATTAATTAGGGTTTGTAATGCGCGTGCTTCTTGTAAATTTAATGTCGCTGGCTTGTCAGATAACACATGAAAGCCAGACTCTATCGCGAGCTTGGCGATAGGAAAATGCAGATGATTTGGCGTTACAATAACAACAAAATCAATGCGTTGATCATCTGCAAGCTTTGCCTCTTCTTGAAACATATCCTGGTAGGTGTCGTAACATCTTGCTGGGTCTATCCCAAGCATGGCTGCTGTAGACTGACTACGGGTTGGATCTGAACTAAAAGAGCCAGCCACTAAATCAATCAAACCATCTAAGCGTGCTGCAATACGGTGAACTGCACCAATAAAAGCGCCTTCAGCACCTCCGATCATGCCCATTCGGATTCTGGCTTTATTCATACAACACTCCATTAGTTAATATCATGTTATTAATAATAGGGAGTGAGTTGAAAAGGGGATAGCAAAAATTCGGTTGACAATGCAACAAAATCGGCGTTTTAATCAAAGCTGTTAATTATATTTATATCAGGGTGGCAAGTATGAAAATAGATGAGATCATAGCCAGAGCAGGCGTTAATCAGTTGATTGCGGCTTTTGATTTATTACATGACATTCTTTTTTGGGTAAAAGATAATGAAAGTAGGGTTTTATATGCTAATCAACATTTTATTGAGCATCAAGGCTATAAATCATTAGATCAAATTTTATTAAAAACAGATTTTGATTTTTCACCTAAGCATTTAGCTTTCCAATATGTGAATGATGATAAGCGGGTGATGAGCGGTTACATTGTGACAGATAGATTGGAGCTAAATCAGACTTCAAATGGTGAATTAGCGTGGTTTTCAACATCTAAAAAAGTGATCACAGATGAGAGTAATCAAATACTCGGTACTTATGGGATAACACGGCATTTGCAAAAAACATCAAAGGCACTATTGCACGTAAGAGCAATAGAGGAGCCTGTTAATTATATACGAGAGCATTATCATCGTCATATTTGTATTGAGGAATTAGCACAGCTCGCCCACCTTTCAGTCAGTGCATTAGAGCGTCGCTTTAAAAAGCATTTAGCGAAAACCCCAAATCAGTTTATTAATGAAATACGCTTGGAAAATGCCAGAAGGTTACTGGTTGAAACACAATTACCCGTGTCGCAAATCGCTTACGAGTGTGGTTTTTCAGAGCCAAGTTATTTTAGTAAACAATTTAAACGCTTATTTGGCGAGATACCTTCACAAATGCGCACCCAAATAGAGTGATATGTACGTTATTTAGCCTGCGCAGAGAGATGTTGTTTAGCATTTTTATTTTAAGTTCTGTTTATTTTACTCACCCTAACTATTGTTTTATCACTTTTTATAAAGCGATAAATTATCAGTCATTAACTGCTCATTTATGTTTTTTTTCATCATGTTGTTACTTAGATTATTTTATTATTCAGATAGGGGTTATTAATATGCGCACAGGTTTTTAAAGATATTAATATAAAATCAATGGGTTAAAAAATAATTGGCTGTTATTTTCTGTTATAAATGAGATTATTTGTTTAGCCTAATTTAATACCTTTACGCTGTATCGGCTAAAGCTCATATCGTGTTGTTTTTAGCCTTAACGCCGATTTTGTTTTAGTAGCGACCGAATTTCTATTATCACTTTTTTACTCATAACCCTATTCTAAAACGCAGTTTAACAAAATGTTAACTCACACACTGACAATTGCACATAACACATCAAAATTGGAGATAGGCATGGCTAATAATAATAACAGCCGAGAATCAATACGGCTTTCACGACGTTTTGAAAAATCGACATTGCTTCTTGCTTTAATGACCGCATGTAGTGGCGTTTATGCACAAGAAGAAGTAAAAGAAAGTGACTTTGAGATAATTGAAGTACGCGGTATTCGTGCCTCAATGGCTGAAAATCTTGCCATTAAGCGCCTCTCTAATTCTATTGTTGATGCGATTACTGCAGAAGATATAGGCAAGTTCCCTGATAAAAATGTGGCCGACTCGTTACAGCGAGTACCTGGGGTGGTTATAACCCGAAGTGGTGGTGAAGGTGAAAACGTGAGTATTCGAGGCCTTTCATCAGATTTAACGCTGACACAACTCAATGGTAATTTTATTGCCTCGTCACCGGGTTCTCCATCGCGCTCTTTTAGTTACTCATTATTACCATCGACGATGGTGCAATCGGTTGAAGTTTTTAAATCCTCTGAGGCACGTTTAGATGAAGGTGGCGTTGGGGGAAGCGTTATTTTACATAGCCGTACACCACTCAATATGGAAGCAAACTCAGGTGCCTTTAATATTGAATACACCTATGCAGATGTGACTAAAGATTATGAACCTAATTTCAGTGGTGTTTATTCGTGGAACAATGATGACGAAGACTTTGGTTTTTTAATCGGCTACACCAAGCAAGAGCGTACTAATCGCTCTTTAACCGGTGATATGTCGGGTGGTGGAGGCTGGCGTTGGGCAACGGGTTCTGATTTACCTGCCAGTGATATTAATGGCAAGGAAATTGCTGATAGTACGCGCCGTTTTGGTGCATTAGAAGATGCATATGGCAATACCTACGATGGAGTATGGGCACCACAAGTTGCTGGTGTTGGGGTAACAAAAGAAAAACGAGAACGAGTGGGTTTGCAAGGCACTATTCAATGGCGAGTCAGCGAGGATTTAGAGCTAACCTTTAATCACTTTCATTTTGAATTGGGCCAAGACCGCACAACATCTCAGCTAATGATCCCTGAGTGGAAATATAATCCTGATTACTTAACCGGTGTAACACTTGATGACTCCGGAACGATTGTCACTGGAATGGACTTTACAAGTGGTGCAGGAGGCGCTGAAGGTAACTTAGAGTTTCCGTGGATCATAGGAGGTTATACAAAAGAAAAAGACACGTCAGATACCTACGATTTAGCATTTAAATATTCTGGGAACGTATTTGATTTAAAGGGAAAGTTCGGCAGAACAAAAGCAAGTGGAGGGCCATCAGAGTCATGGAATGCAGCCTACAAAAGTGGTCAACCTGCCAGTCGAAGTGATTCAGGTAACAACGAAAATGCAGCATCATTTGCAGGCTGGCGTTTAGGAGAGCGCGTTGCTTTGTATGCCGATCCTGCTCTTTTGACTAACTTACAGGCAGGAATTGCCGGCGATCCAGATCCAGGGTCAACAGGTTCTAGTTTTGTAGTGAGTGACTTACACGAAGATTACGCTCAGCTAGACTTAGATTACCATATTAGTTATTCCATCATAGATACACTGCGCGTGGGTGTAAAACATCGAAAAGCATCACTGCATAGAGAAACGAATAATACTTTTTTTATAACGCAAGATGGCGCAAACAGAATTGCCAGCGGTGAATTAGATCCATTTAGCCAAGGTGCTATTGACGAAGTTGCTTATCAATGGATTGGCGGGATGCCCAATCTTGACGATGTTTTAAACCGTGAATCGGAGCAAAATATTGCAGGTGGTTTTGAAGTCAATACAATGCCGACCATAAATTGGGATCAATATCGCGATATTGTCACCAATGAGTATGTTAAATATACCCGTCGTGAACCCGATTTCGTTTTTGATATTGAAGAGAAAATTACCGCTGCCTATCTGCAAGCTGATTTTTCGTTTGGTGATTTTAGGGGGAATATAGGTGTACGTTATGTTGAAACGCAAACACAGATTATGTCATCCGATAAAATCAACTATTTCTTAGATGACATAGAAGATGCAACTGGTGAAGATATTTTAGGTAGCGCACGTTTAGTTGATATTGAAACAACCACAAAGCGTACAGTAAAAGATCAACGTTTTTTACCGAGTTTTAATCTTGTATGGGACGTTAGCGATTCATTCGTTATCCGTGCAGCGGCAGCCAAAACTATGTCTCGTGCCCCTTTTAATGATTTAGGCGCCCCAGAGCAACTTACCTTTATTTCACAAGAGTGGGCAGACGATAGGCTTGAATTTAGGAGTAACCCAGTTGATCAAGGTTGGAGTGGTTCAGGGGGGAACAAAGCGTTAAAACCATTTGAATCTGTTCAATTAGATTTATCTGCCGAGTATTACTATAGCAACGGCTCAGCTGTTGGTATTGCATTATTTAATAAAGATGTTGATAACTTTATTGTTCCTTTAATTATTACTTCAGAGCGACCATTTGACGGTTTTACCAACCCTAATACAGGGGTTGAAATTGTACCTGCTGGAAATATCACGGTCACGCCATTTACGACCACAGCAAATGGTACGAATGCGACTTCTCGTGGCGTTGAATTGTTTGCTCAACATGCATTTGATAATGGATTTGGCTTAAACGTTAATTACACGCTTAATGATACCAATCAAGCTGATATTAGTGTTGATGGTGAAAAGGTTGGCGAATCGGCTTTAGTAGGAAGTGCTGATAACCAATTTAATTTTTCGGCTTATTTCGAAAACGATACTTATAGCGTAAGAGCATCTTATAACCGTCGTGGAAAGATGGCATTAGGACTAGCCGATGGTTTAACTGTCTCACAAGAACCATTTCAGCAAGTTGATTTAAATGCGTCGTACAGTGTGTTCGACAATTTAGTTTTTTCAGCATCTGTGATCAATTTAACAAAAGAAGAATCAAGAACATTCTATGGCGCTGATAGTGAAGCAAGGTTACGCAGCAGCAGTTATAGCGGAAGACGCTACTATGCTGGACTTACTTACCTATTTTAATATTCATAATGATGAATATTAAGCAGCTAAATTAACTCGCTAACTAAAAATCCGTAGCAAATAAAAATCAATAAATAACCTCAATATAGGCTAAATAGGATTTGTTAGCGTGTCATCAACGTTGAGCAGATAAGGCAATATTATGAATACATTAAATATGTTTAAACTGGCAAGCACATCACTTATAGCGGCAAGCTTACTAAGTGCATGTGGTGGTGGGGACAACGATCCTAAAATAGATAACATACCTGTGGTCCCCGAGTTTACAGTTGCAGAAGTCGCAGGTGCAATGATCAAGGGCGCGGTTAGCAATGCAAATGTATCAGTAACTGCACTTAATGGTAGTCACCTCACCATAGGCGCAGCTCATAGTACGGATCAAAATGGTGTTTTTTTGGTTGAACTAACCAGTGATGCTGGCTTTGGGATTAATACAATTGTTAAGCTTAACGTGGCCGCAACAGATAGTTCGGCCATGCAGTGTGATGCCCTTCGTTGTGGTGATACTGATTTTGCTCAGACCACTAACGCAACTGCGATAGCAGGCACTGTGTTTTCAACATTAGGGCATCTTAAAGTCCCTTTTGGCAATAAAGCCGATGGTGTTGAGGATATGACGTTACAAGTAAATGCATTAACAACCCTTGCAACACGATTAGTAGAGCTGCAAATTTCACAAGGTCGTAATGTATCGACACCTGCTTTGATGGCAATCGCACAAGCTGATATGTCTGCTTTACTGTTACGTGTGTTTGGGTGGCAAACTGGAAATACTAATGTATTTACAATGCCGGTTGTAGCCGCTGATAAATTAGAGAATTTTGTCAAGGGCGAAACATGTGAAAACAATGACAGTGGCGAACAAGTGTGCTCAACACAGTTTATAGATGAAGCAACGATTAAACTTTCACTTTTAAACGCATCATTTGCTCAATTTTCTAGCGATGAAAATTTAAAGTCAGTGATGGATGCAGCATACTCAAACTTAGGCAGTGCATTAGAAGGTAAAGCGGATCCGTTAATGGCGCTTCGCCAACGTATTTTTGAAGCAATAAAAATACATCCTTTAACGAGCGAATTGGGGCTGACCGCTGAGTCTGTCGTTGATTTATCCTTAGCACTGTTTGATGAAGCCTCATCAAGTGGTCCACTTATAGAGGTCACCACGGCGAGTAACCTCGCAGGCGCAGTATTTTCTGCTCGAAACGCAATTAGTGATGCAGAAAGTGCAAGTAAGGCATTTGATTCGAATCTTGATACTAAATGGCTCGATCATAATGACTGGCTAGGTGCACCAAGTAAAGAGTCACCGTCTTGGATACAAGTTGATTTTGCTCAAGCACAAGCTGTTAACCGCGTTTTTATTACCAGCGCAAATGACGCACCAGAGCGAGATCCAGAAAACTTTACAGTACTGGGATCCAATGATGGCGGACAAACATGGATTACGTTAGCAACTATTATTGGGGCGTCGTTTGAACAACGCCTTTCTCGTCAGGAATTTGTATTCACTAATGGGCAAAAATACCTAAGCTATCGAATTAACATCACAAAAAATAAGAATAACGACACTCTAGTTCAACTCACGGATATTCAATTAGTGGGTCCGGTATTTACGAGTCTTGATCACACTAATAGCGTCGCAGGTATTGCCAGTGCAAGTAACAGCATTGGGGATGCTGAAAATCAAGATAAGGCGTTCGATAATAACCCGACAACAAAATGGCTCGATCATAATGATTGGCAGGGTCCACCAACAGAAGAAAAACCGTCATGGATCCAGATGGATTTCACAGAAGCTGTAGCGGTTGATCAGTTAGTACTTATTAGTGCGAATGACGCACCAGCGCGCGATCCTGAAAATTTTTCTATTTTAGCATCTAGCGATGATGGCGCTACTTGGCAAAAACTAGCAAGTTGGGAAGGTGAATCTTTCGATGCACGAGGTGAGCGAAAAGCGTTCTCGTTTACAAACCAACTCGCTTTTACTAGCTATCGCTTAGAAGTGACTAAAAACAAAAATAATGATGGTTTATTACAAATTGCGGATATTGACTTAGTGGGTCTTGAAGTTCCTGGTCAAAACCATGCAACAGTTACTGGAGCGACTTACAGTGCTCGCTTTAGTATAAGTGATACTGAAGGCGCAGCCCAAGCTTTTGATAGTGACATAAACACTAAATGGCTCGATCATAACGATTGGAAAGGTGCCCCAACAGTACAAAATCCTGCCTGGTTGCAAGTGGCTCTGCCTCAAGCACACGCGGTTAATACGTTAAGCATTACTAGTGCGGGTGACGCACCAGAACGAGATCCTGAGTCGTTCGAACTTCTGGCATCAAATGATGGAGAAAATTGGATCAGCTTAGGTGCTTGGGCTGGTGAAAGCTTTTCTGAGCGATCACAACAGCGTATTTTTGGTGTTGCAAATGCATTACCTTATACACATTATCGGTTAGCGATAAGTAAAAATGCTAATAATGATGGCTTAGTACAAATAGCAGAGGTAGGTATGGTTGGGCCAAACTATGCGTTTAAGGATTTAACAACCAATCCAAGTACCGCATTTAGTGCTCGATTTAGTATTGGGGACGCAGAAAGCGCCGATAAAGCATTTGATGGCGATACCAATACAAAATGGCTTGATCATAATGATTGGAAGGGCGCGCCATCAACCGAAAACCCGGCATGGATACAAATAGATTTTAGTGATCCACATGCTGTCAGTGGGCTTGCTATTACAAGCGCTAACGATGCGCCAGAGCGAGACCCTGAAAACTTTAGTTTGTTAGGCTCTAACGATGGCGGTGAAAGTTGGACGCTGGTTTCTACTTGGGTAGGAGAAAGCTGGGACGAGCGTTTACAAAGGCGCTCATTTGATTTTAATAATGGCTTTGAGTTTTTGAGCTATCGCCTAAGTATTAGCAAAAACGCTAATAATGATGGACTACTACAAATTGCCGAAATAGAGTTACTTGGCTTAGATAAATAACCTGAACTCTGGATAATAAATCTATCAAAAGCAGCTGTTTTCAGCGCTAACTACGTTGAATTTACTTACAATAGGCCCGCTATTAATGCGTAAATTCGCCTTGTTTTGACTGAAAATTTCTGGCTAGAGAAAATTAATTTTGACAGACAAAAGATCAGAAACTAACGTTTTTGGTAATATTTTAATTTAAGTTATATATTGTCCTACTGTATGAAGACATAA
>NZ_PNDU01000160.1:0-39009 GCF_005886635.1 Pseudoalteromonas sp. S558
AATATTTGATAAATTTAACGAATTAAATTGCACTATAACGTCGTTAAAAATTTTTTATTTAGAACAACTAGATACAAAAATTTTTGCCTAGTTCTAGCGTAATTTTCTTAACGTTAAATAGACCCCATATATAAGCAGATTGGTATTATTCTATATGTAATATTCAGTATTGAAGTTTTGTTATTAGAAGCTATAGCTTCTCGCGCAGAGCAAGCTCTGCGCTTACAATAAAGGTGTTATACTTTAAAGGTATGAGTGAGGTAGAGAAGAGTTAATACTTTGAAACTGAGAGCTTTTGTTAAAGCCGCTCCCCCTGAATAGTTGCTATAATACGCCTAGCGCCACCAGAGTTGCGATGTTCACCTAAGTAAATACCTTGCCATGTACCTAGTGCTAAATACCCATTAGAAATAGGAATAGTTAATTCACAGCCCAATGTGCTGGTTTTAATATGTGCAGGCATGTCGTCATCGCCTTCATAATCATGACGGTAATAAGGCTGGCATTCAGGAACGAATTTATTGAAATGGCTTTCCATATCTATACGCACCGTAGGATCGGCATTTTCGTTTATAGTAAGGCTAGCGGATGTGTGTTGGATGAATAGGTGCAACAAGCCTACTGTGTAAGTAGTAAGCTCAGGGAGTTGAGACAATATTTCGTCGTCAATTAAATGAAAACCCCGCGAGCGAGGTTTTAATATTATGACCTTTTGTTGCCAACTCATAGCTTATCGAAACTAACTTCAATATTTGCATTACCAGCATCACTAGTGAATGGCATGATGATTTTTTTACCTTGACTTTTATGCGTTATTGTATGCCCTTGGCCGGATACTACAATAGGCGTTGCCATGTCAAAATCAAACCCTTTTTCACCCAATAAATTTTTGGCGCCACCGGTTACCATATTGGTTATTTCGCCAACCATGTCAGTGACTTCTTCATCAATTGAATCAGGGCGTTCACCCAGCATACGTTCCATGATAGTAAGTGCAAGCTCTTCATCAAAAGTAATTGAAAATGAACCGCGAGTTTGTGGTCCCACCATACCAATCAGACCTGATACATCGCCACACGCAATTTCATCTGTTTTGATACGCGGCTTACCAGGCTTTAATTGAGTTTGAGCCATTGTACTCAATACATTGATTAAAGAAGATAAAAAAGGATTGATGAACTCTACATTCATATTTGTTCTCTTAAATTAGTGCTATGAAATGGTTATATCATACGAGTATAGCCATTAGGAATAACTTTGGGGATTATGATGCTCTACAAGACTCACATTTACCATGCGCTTCTATAGTTTGTCCTGATACAACAAACCCGCCTTCAGCTGCTAAGTTATTTAACTCATGTGAGATAACGGTTGAATGAAGCTCTTTAACAAAACCACATGTATCGCAAATTAATAGTTGCACAGGATGAATATGATCAAAGTGATGGCACAGCATAAATGCATTTGTACTTTCAATTTTATGTATAAAGCCCAGTTCCGCTAAAAAATCTAGTGCACGATAAATAGTGGCAGGTTTAGCACCTAACTCTGTTACTTTTAGTTGTTCGAGTAAGTCGTATGCACCCACACCGCCTTGCGCACTGGCGAGCAGACGAAATACCTTCTCGCGGATCGGTGTAAAACGCGCACCGCGATTATCACATACTTGTTTTGCTTTACTTACGAGTGATTCTATATTCATCATTCTCTCATCCTTACTTTGCCATGATATACTAACATACTGTGTTGTAGTTGCAGCGTTTTTATTAAACGCTTTTTATCTAGGAAACCTAGTAATGCATGAACTATTAGCTATTTTTATTTTCTTTTTTGCGGTAATAGACCCCATTGGTACAGTGCCTGTATTTATTGCAGTTACACGTGGCGATGATGAAAAATTTAAACGTAAAGTTGTATTCAAAGCAGTGGGGGTTTCAGCCCTTGTACTTTTGTTTTTTGTTGTTGCAGGTGAGCAACTACTTAATGCCATAGCTATTCCACTTTCGGCATTTCAAATAGCAGGTGGTATCGTATTACTTATTTTTGCTCTTTCGATGATATTTGGTGAAAGTAAACCTGAAACCGAAATAAAAAGCGTCAGAGACAGTACCGAAACCGCTATTTTTCCTCTCGCAATTCCTTCTATAGCAAGCCCTGGAGCAATGTTAGGCGCCGTTTTAATGACCCGAAATGAAGAATATACGTGGGTTGAGCAGTTAATGACGTCATCTATGATGCTAGCAGTGCTGGCCATTGTGCTTGTATTACTGCTGATGGCTACACATGTTCACAAGTTAATAGGTGACAGTGGCGCCAGTATTGTGAGTAGAATAATGGGGCTTATTTTAAGCTCTGTTGCCGTGACTAATATTTTAAACGGCATCGCTCATTACTTTGGATTACAGGTATTTTCTTAACATTGATGCCCGTTAGGCTTTTGTGTAAAATGCAGCGCCTTTAAGCTGTGCTTAATAACTTTAATACCCTGAGGTTTGCTTTGGATAAATGTACTTTGGATAGACGCTTTTCTGTGGCGCCTATGTTGGATTGGACTGATAAGTAAGTATTAAAAGGCTTTAAAAGGTATCAGGGGGACTATAGGGTACCCATAAAAAGCAAGGGAACCCAATTAAGCCTATCCTAAAATATTCATTGTTCTATGCAGCCTAATAGAACTTAGCACCACACCCTCAATATTGTATTGATCATACTTAGTTAGCTTAACTGGCAAATTGTCGGGGTTGGCTGATAAAAGTTGATTGTTTTTTAAGTCCGCTATTTTACAAATATATTGACCATTTAGAACGGCAACAATCACATCGCCATTTTGCGGTTTGGCAGCTCTTTCTATTATAAGAATATCGCCGTCAAATATCCCTACACCTTCCATACTTCTGCCACTTGCCCTTCCAGCAAATGAAGAATTAGTAAGCATACTGTCATCTAAACTTTTACTAAGCTCTGTTATTTTTGGCCCTACAGATACATTAGAATCCTGCATATTTTAATACCCTGAAATAAATTATTTTGGCTCATATATTGCTAGTTTATTGATCTAATAAACTTAGGAGCAATAAAATGACACTATCAGTTTTACTACTTAGCGCGCTATCTTTAGATGTAACCCCAGCACCAAGCATGCAAAAATTGGAAAACTCAGGGGGAATTATAATTCTTAACCCAAAAAAGCCAAAAAACTCAGGCGGCATCATAATTCTTAACCCTAAAAAGCCTAAGTAAAACTGAAAAGCCAGCTTAAAGCTGGTTTTTTTGTATGCAAACGTTTAGCATTACTTTAAAAAGTAAGGCTTGAATAACATGGAACTTATAGAGGAACTTTATAATAAGTGGTTGGTAATAAAACCATACACCAGTGTTTTCTCATCACAAGCCATAATCGCTGCGGCTTTTTTAATTGCACTTATAAACTCATTACGCAAAGCAATAAATCAAAAAGAACTTCTAAGCAATTTCATAACAATTGCATTTGTTTGTATTAATTATTTACTAACTGCACTCTTAATGGAATATGTGCTTGGGTACGTCCAAAATCATAACTCAGCGGCTAGTGCTCAAAACGTATATCTAGGGTTTATTCTCTCTAACGTTCTTACGCTATTTCTCATGTATAAAGCACATATAAAGCTAAGCTATACTTTTACGCCACTATACTTTGCAGTCAACCGGCTATTTATTGTTTTAACAGCATGTCATTTGTTGCTATGGGTTAAATTAGTGGTTTTAAATTTACAACAAGAGTACGAGCAGTTTCATTATATTTACAGTTTTACAGTCTTATATATTAGTTTTTCACTGGCAGTGATCATGATTTTTCCGTATATTCTCAAAACTAAGTTCGGTCGTATCTTAATCTTCAGTTCGCCAAGGGGTGGCAATGTTTGAACTAATTTATGGAGCAATAGCAATACTATTAGTATTGTTAGCAATAAGTATCTACTTGGTAGTGCGTAAAAATATTTTTATAGAACAGGTTCGAATTAAATCAGTAGAGGCTATGTGGTTTACAATACAAGCAGAAAATGAAACCGACATAGAAAAATCTATTAGCTTATTTAATACAGCTCAAGCGTTAAAAAATGAAATAAAAGCAATAACAAATGACAACCCAGCAGTCGCAAATATTGAATTTTACGAAACGTCAGAAAGTGTAAAAGAAGAAATTCAAGAACTCAGCTTGGGCGAGTTACTAAAGCAATACGAAGAAAAATATAAAGTTGCTGAAATTTACAAAAAATACAATCAAAGCAATAACTAGTTATTGTCTTTTTGTAATTCAAATTCTTTTTCAACATACTCAAATTGAATTTTAGCAAGTTTTCGTAGCGTTTCAGGATCATCGCCACCACCTTTAATAAACCCATTCATGCTCAGCACCTGCAAGCTTTTAATTAAGCCATTATTTACCGCAATAGTTTCAAAATCACTAATCGCTTTATTATCGCTACTAGCTCCGTTTAGCAAATAGTCAAAATTTATATTCATTGCTTGGCAAGTTTTATCAATTAACTGATAAGGCACTGCACCTCTGCTAATCGCATTTGTACAAAATGAATTGCTTAAAGATAAATGACGCTCTAAAGCGGCATTCTTTTTAACACCATAAGCGGCACATAAGCGTTTAAAAATATCGCTTACTCTTTGCTGCTCTGCTGTTAGTTTCTTTTTAAACATATAATCATCCAACCAAATGAGCGTTAATACTAAACGAGTTCTATTTAAAAAACAGCCATTTATTTTAAAACTTACAAAATGTAAGTTTTTATTGCAAACAAAAATAAATGTGATATTTTCAAATCATCAAATAAAAGGGAATAGCTAACAAATAATTTATACTGTATATATATACAGTGCTTTATTGTGGGGTTAATAAATTATAGCTACAATAAAGCCAAATTATTTAAAGTAAAATGAAGGAAATACAATGAAGCACAACAGCAAATGTAATTATCAATTAGCCGCATTCATCGGCGGCGACGATAACGGCGGTGGCGGTGGTGGTGTAGAGCCACCAAAATTAAACTAAGCCAGCTTAATTTATTAACCAGCATTAATGCTGGTTAATTACACCACCAAGGAAACCAAATGATTGATTTTACAACCGCTATTGATTGGACAATTAGAACGCTAGAAGTGTTCGTTGTTATATTTTTACTCGTTACATTTAGCAAACACAGACAAGCATTATTTTTTGGCGGCAAAAATAGCTTAAAATCAATTAACGATCACACACTACACTCTTGCTTTATTGCAGCGCTCACAGTAATGGTATTTCATTTTATAAGCTCAAACCTTGCCCAACACATAATAACAATAGAAATGAGCAAACTGGCATTAAGGCAGTTTTTTTACTTCTCGATGTTTTGTTGTTCAATGGCCTTTGTAATAACACTATTCTTTTTGCATGCTATTCGCGGTTGTACATTCTCTATTACAGCGCGTTTTTGTCTATATTTGGCGTTAGCACAAGCGCTACTCCAAATGACACAGTTTGTAATGCGGGGCTTATTCGATAACAGTATATTGTCACCTGCATATAGTGCGGGTGTAGTGCTGTTAAACATAGCATCGCTCATTGTCGTTTCTATCTACCCAATTAAAAAAATAAATAGCTTAATAATAAAAGAGAGAATTTAAATGGCGCTCTTATTTGTAATGATCGTGCTTGTTTCAATTATGCTATATGCAATAGCATGCTCATTAGTATTTGGGCATAACACAATAGGGCCTGAAACTACGCTAAAGCATAAATTCAAGCATTACATGCCACAGCAAGCAATAAAACAACAAGAAGATCACGGCGTAGCGTATTCAATAGTAATGGACTTAGCTGCAGCAATAGAGCAGCCAGATAACTGGGATAAAATAGAATCAATCAGTGTAGGGCACAAACGTGTAACTAACTTTAGAAACCAAGCATTACAAAAACCAGTAAGCATTCCCCAAAGACAAGAACGCCCACAGTTCAAAATTGTTAAATAACCCGCTAATGCGGGTTATTTTTGATCATTCTTTATTTAGCTTCATTTAATTTTAGCTATTTGCCTCATTAAATATCTATACCGATATAAAAAATAGATAACAAACATGTATTTTCTTATATGTATATTTACATTGTAAAAATATTAATTATAATGAGAGTGATTATCAATAACATTAAGGATGGAATGTAATGAAGTTTATCAGTAGTTTGTTTTTTGTTTGTTCGACTATAGTTACTTGGTCAGCACAAGCTGAAACAATAAATGGTGCTGAGTGTTACCAGTGTTCAAGTGCAGAGATGCAAAGTGTAGCAAACTCATGGGCTATGAGAAATATTAATAATACATCTTTAGGTGTCGTAAATGCTAAGACGGTAAACGTAGCTGATTTGTATAATAAAAAAATATCAACGTATAAAGTTTGGCTTGAGTCTACTCCGCTACCACCACCGAGACCTCCTGTTGCTGCGCCTCGTTCCACATTAGTAGAAACTTCTGCAGTAGTTCAAAGGTATATGGAGGATGTTAAAAGCTCTATATCATTTTTAAAAGCAGAGGCTCAGTCAACTACAATAAAAGTAGGGGATGGAACAGGTCTTACTGGTCCATGGTCATTTGTAAACTGTGCATATTGCAAAACACAAGTTAATGATCAATTGAATAGTACTATGTATGCATCTATGCGTTCTGCAGAAGCAACGGTCTTGACAATAGCAAAAGCATTTGGGTTAATTAAAACTGACCTGCCAGACCAATTTATAATTCCTTTTTCATCTGGTAATGGCTACGTAAAAGTCAGCTTAAAATTACTTTCTCAACCGATTAAAATTGAGGCAACAATTGAAGAAGTTGTCGACGAGAACGGAAATAGCGTCCCTCCTTCTGCTAAGGGATTAGACCGTTTAAGAATTATGATCCAATCAGTAGGTAGTGCCAGAGCTATTAATGTAGAAATCAATCAACTCAATTATTTTTTTCCTATACAGACTGGAACAGTTACTATTAGGGATTGCAGCGGCATAAATGCACCAGCATGTGGTTCTAATTAGAGTAGATTTTAAAAACACTAAAAAGCCCGCTTAATGCGGGCTTTTTTATGCTGTTTTTTGGCTGTTGGTGGGTTTGCTTGCGCGGGCGTCAATAATCGGTTTTAAGTCTTTTAGTAGTAATTTACCGCAGTCGTTAATATCAATCTTTTTATCTGGGTTTACCTTAAACCAATCAAGATGGAAAAACATCAGCAACGATTTAATAGACGTATCAATAAATTGCTTTTCAAACTCTTCTTCATTTAATAAACCTTGCTCACTGATGAAATCACCTGGCGCAATTTGCCCAAGCTCAGGGTTTGTTTCATCTGTGAATAGCCACATAAAGTACATTTTTGTTTTTGGATGGTTAGCTATTTTCTTAATCGTGTTGCCGCTTGGCTCATTTCCTAACTCGTAACGCTTGTAACCACTAAGGCCAATATCGAGCATTTCAGCAAATTTAGCTTGTGAAAAACCCATTGACTCACGAATTAGTTTTAGTTTGATACCAATATTTGTTGACATGGTTTTAAATCGATCCTATATTTGGTTTGAGTTTGATACCAAAACTCATATATTGGTTTGTGATTTTAATTATCATTTAAAAAAATGAACTAATTTAAAAGATTAGCACATAAATGGTTCATTTAGGAACCAAAGAAAAATTCTTAGGGGTCAATATGGATACTGAAAAATACAGAAAAAACTTACAGGGTGAAGTAGTTGGCCCTGATGAAAAGTTCTTAAAGCGCGATCAAGTAATGGAGATGTGCAGTATTTCACATTCGCATATTTACTACTTAATGAATAAAGGCATGTTTCCTAAGTCACAACGAATTGCAAATTGTAGCGTTGTTTGGCTTGAGTCAGACATAAATTTATGGCGTTCAATGAACACTAAGCATTTCTTTGCCGAGTACGGCGAGCAAATTAAGGCACAAAAATTAGGTGAAGGCGCAGCCGCATGAACATGACCTTTGCACTTTTAGCGATATACAACACCCCAGCGGTGCCGCTTAAAGACATTTGTGAGGAATATTTAGGCCTTAAGTTTAAAACAGCCGAACAAAAAGCAAAAGCAGCACAGTTACCTATACCCACTTTTAAAATTCGCGACTCAGAACGTGCACCGACAATGGTAAACGTAAACGACCTAGGCGCGTATTTACAAGCACGTTACGACGCAGGCCAAAAAGAATGGCAAAGCGTAAATAACTAGGAGCATAACTATGGCAAATGCAGCATTAGAAATTGCAAAAAAACGCGATATTACAGACGTAAATGAACAGCCTGAAAGAACTCAGTTAAAAGTTGTTGATGTAAAACCAACACCAAAGGGGCTTACTGAGATTAAAGGATTATTTAATAGCGATCGTCATACCGCTGAATATGTATATACGCACTTGAGTAAACCGCAGCAAGTAATTGTGTGTTATTCGGCAGGGCTATCTAAAAGTGACTTGGAAAGGAGCTATCACCAATTTGACCGTGAAAAGCGCCTTAAAATTCATCAAGCTATTTTACAGCTTCAAGAAATAGTAACCGCCTTTGTTGATGCTAATGCCATGACACCAAGCCGTTTTTTACAAAAGCGAGATTTTAGCATTGCTAAAAATACTCAAAAAATAGAACAAGCACACTAGGGGCTGATCATGAGTTCAACTAATCGAGGAACCGAGCGCAATGCAGATGATTACTACGTAACACCGCATTGGCTTATTGAAGATTTTTTAGCAGCCTTTAGCGAAAACTGCCGTTTTATTTTTGATCCAGAAGAGGGTCCTATTGTATTAGACCCAAGCGCAGGCGGCTGTAACAAATACGAAATGAGTTATCCAACTGTACTAGAAAAGCACGACTTTACTGTGGACAGCTGGGACATTCGCGAAGACTCACGCGCAAAATTTAAAGGCCGTGACTTTTTAAGTATTGACCCGACTTATACGCCTGCTTATCAAATTATTATCACTAACCCACCTTTTAACGTAGCGCAAGAGTTTACAGAACATGCTCTAAAAATGGTTCCTAATGGCGGCTTAGTGATCATGCTGCAACGCCTTAATTGGTTAGGTAGCCAAAAGCGTAAACCTATGTGGCAAAAACTGCCATTAGCGGCCGTTTATGTTCACAGTAAGCGCCCAGGCTTTGATCCGCTAAAACCAAGTAAAACCGATTCAACCGAATACGCCCACTTTGTATTTTGCAAAGGCTACGAGCTAGCCCCTGAACTTTTTGTAATTTAACGCCCAAAAACAACACCCAAAGGAATACTAAAAATGACCACTATCAAAGACCAAGATCTAACTAAAAATCAGCAATTACTTAAAAACATTGTTGAACACGCTATCGACCAAGCCAACTTTACTATTCGCAATTTAAACAAACGCCCAACGGTTTGCATGCTTATGGAGTGTGAAAACTGCCTAACTGACTTAATGCCAGTGGTGCAATTAATAGCGGTTGATCACATTGAATACGCGCCAGTTTACGACCAAATGCAAAGCGCATTAGACGCCGCACAAATTCATGGTGAGCCTAAAATCATTGAAATTGAGCTTAATTAATAATGAGCATGTGGCCCATTGTCAGTTTTGATGTTGTAACAGCGGCTTTAACTATGGTTAAGGCCGTTGACGACATTGACCACCGCACAACATTAATAAACGGCCTTGGCCGTTTTACTGCGTATAGCCAATATAAAATGGTTAAGCAGTACATTGCCAAAATAACCCCACCTAGTGATGCCTGGTATAAAGACGAGCCCATAAACCCAAGCGAAAAAGCAAACGCTTGGTTTTATGATGAGCTTAAAACTGCACAACACCGCATTGATGTAACCAATCTAAAACTAAGTAAGCCGGCTAAATCGGCGCTTAAAAAAGTGCACAACAATAATATTCATAATTTTATTGTTAAAGACATAATCCAAAGCGGCCGTAAGCCAAGTATACAAGCAAGCTTTGTACGCCAAACTGCCAGTAATATGGAATTTGCACAAAAGCAACGCAACGTAAAAAAGCAACAACCTGTGCCAAGCCAGAATTTACAGCAGCCGGTTGGCGATCAGGTTACTAAGTCTGCCATGTCGGTTATTGCTGCTATTGACGATGCGTATCAAGTTGCGCATGTTTATAAGTGTTTAGCTACCGTGCCTAAGCCGCTGCAAATGCGCGTAGCTAAACGTTATATTGATAAGTACACGCACATTAAAAACACCGGTAAAGCGAATGGCGAAACCGAACAGCAATACAACGAAAGGCTAATAAACAGTAGCCGCAAAAACTACGACTTTAGCGATATAAAAACAGCGCATAAAAAGCCAGCAATTACAGTGGCCGAAGTGCGCAAGCAAATTAAAGCAAATGATTGGTTACGCCGCACAGTTGCAACGTTGCAACCACGCATAAAAATACTCGAGCAAATTACTAATGCTATGCCGCTGCCTTGGCATATTTTGGCCAACGCAGATAAAACCAAAAAACACGCAAATGTATTGGCAATGCAAGTGGCCGAAATAATAGCCGACCTAGCAAAAGAACACCCAACGTGGGATGCAACCGATATACACGAAAAAGTAAACGAGTACGCGGCACAATTTACTGTGCAATTACAGTTTACTGAAAAGGGCGATTACTTAACCGTACCCGATGCAGAAGTAGCGCTTTTAAAAGCACAAGATCATAAGTGGTGGGCGCGTAAGCTTAAAACTATTCGTAGCCGTTACCTTGAACACCTAGAAATTGCCACAGGCGAAGTAGGGCGCGACCTATTCAACAGCACCGATAAAAAAGGCAATAAAAGCAACGGCCGCCGTGGTATTAACGCATATTGCTCAAAACAAGCCGTTGCCGAATACACCACAAACCGCGAACGCGGGCAACGTTACCTAGAAAGCCTAGAATTAGTAAACGAACAAAACGATGTTATATCGCTAATGAAAGCGGTAGAAGCAGGTGTTGCCAACCCCGAAAACATGCGTAACGAATTAATGCTACGCATACGCGAAACCGAAGAACTGGCCGACGAAATGGGCTATACCGGTGGCTTTTATAACATTACAGCGCCTAGCCGTTTTCATGCAAATTCGCCAACGTGGGATGGGTCAACCCCAAAAGACGCAAGCCTTTATTTAAACAAACTCTATTCGCAAGCGCGCGCCAAATTAGACCGCCTTGAAATACCGTATTTTGGCATTCGTGTAGCTGAGCCACACGCCGACGGTTGCACTCACTGGCATATGCTTTTATGGATGCCAGCGCGTTACTACGACCAAGTTAACCATTTATTACGCCGCTACTTTACCCGCGACGACCGCGAGGTATTTTTTCAGCGTTTTAAAAACCGCAAAGCATTACGTGCCCGCTACACAAAAGCGCGCCGTATTTGGGGTTTAAACAAATCTAAAAAAGTGTACACACGTGCACCGATTAAAAACTACTTTCCGAGTAGCCCGCGCTACACAGCTATTAAAATGCTCCCTGCGCAAATTGGCAAAGATGGTAAAAAGTCAGGCGGCGCAGCAGCCTACGTTGCTAAGTACGTAAGCAAAAATATTGATGGCTTCGCACTGGCAAACGAGTACGACGCAGAAACAGGCGAAAAGCTCACCCAAGCAGTTAACCCAGTTAAAGCATGGGCCAGCACGTGGGGTATTAGGCAGTTTCAATTTCAAAAATCACCCTCTATTACTATTTGGCGCGAATTGCGCCGAGTGCGCGAAGAAGTGCAAGGCAACGAGCAACTAGAACAAGTACGTAAAGCCGCCGACGCTGGCGACTTTAAAACCTTTGTTACCTTAATGGGTGGCTTTGGTATTGGCCGCGATGCCCGTTTTAAACCTGCCTACCAACACACCGAATACGGTAACGAATACGCCGAATTTACCAAACGCTTAAAAGGCGTTGAAGATACAACAGGCCTTTGCACGTTGGTAACTCGCTTACATACCTGGTCTAAGCAAACCATAGGCACCGCAGCAAACGATAACACCGCTGCAATTGATGGGCAGGATGCTAACAACGTCGGCGCAGCCGACCTACCTTGGACTAGTGGGAATAATCGTACGCCTTTAGCTGTAGGGCATACAGACGAATTATTGTTAGATATGATCAGTTTTACAAAAAAACAGATCGCAAGCGTTAAAAAGGATCTGTTAGCAGGTAAGCGGGTTAAAAATAACGGCCTTATTTACCTAATAAAAGACGGTCATTTAGTCATATTAGACGAAAAAGCGCAGCAAAAAGAGCAACGCCAGCACGCTATTGACTACATAGCCAATAGCGAAGCGCAAAAACACGCCTCAAATAACGAACAAACCACGGTTAAATGTAAAAACAAGCTAAGCGACTTTAGCCCTGCGCAAATTCAAGCGCTAAACCAAGGCGGCAACGTGATCAGCGGCAACCGCGTGTACTACATGCAAGAACGCGAGCTGCACAGCTTTGAGCAACTAAGCATGCAGGCGCCAAAATCGGCTATTAAGCCTGCCCCAACCGAAAAGCATTACGCATATGCCCGTGAGCTTTACGACTTAGCATTTATGTATGCAGAGCTAGACGGGCGCAGCGAACCGTCAAACACCCAATTTAAAAAATACCATTCAGACATTATCGGCGATTTAGATTTAGCCCGCTTAGTGCTTGCTGGTGAAGCATCAGCAATCAGCGACAACGATTGGTGGTCACTGGATTTAATGGCGTAGGAGAGAAAATGACTATTCAAATTTCAAAAGTACTCATGCCAAAGGCATGTATTAGTTGCCAGGCATTTTGCCCAAAAGGTTATGCAGAGGATCAGCACAGTCCGTTTATTACTAAATTCGATAAGCCCGCGCCCAAAACCCAATACGGCCAGTGCGGTAAAACCGATAACAGCGTATTTGCCACCGAAATTTGCACCGGCTACCAGCAAGAACCTAACGCCGACGTATTTACAGTAACTAACAGACCACAATCAAAACAGCAGGAGCAACGATCATGAGCTGCACATGCACATGCACATGTAATGCAAAACACGTATACACAGCTATCAAAGGCAAAGTGTACAAAAGCGATTTCATTAAAGAAACGTTACAAGGCTACAACGTAGTGAATGGCATTAGAAAATATCACCACCTTGTGTGGAAAAAGAAGTTGCGCGTTGGTTGGCTGTTTGAATGCCAAAAGCCGTTTTATACAGAGTGTTCATTTTTAAATGAAAGCGAAGCAATTGAATATGCTAATAAGCAAATTCTATGCATGGAAACCTACTACAAAGCTGAGTTACAAAAAATCACTGCGCTAAAGACTCAAATTTCAAACCGAATAGCATAAAAATGAACATTATGAAAACACCCGTAAAGCGCTGCAATTGGGTATATCACTCAGTTGTTAAACTAAAGAAAAACTTTGAAGCGCTACCGCCAACTTATTCCGTTTCTACGTGGGCTGAAAAGTTAGCTGACGTAAATCAACAGCCGCAATACGGGAGACAACGCCAATAACATAGTATTGACAGTGCGCCTTGTGCGGGGCTATAGTAAAAAGGCACTGGCAAAATCCAGTGCCGGGATTCGAACCCCGCAATTAACAAAGGTGCATTGTCACCAGCTTTTTAGCTGGTTTTTTAATGCGCGCGCTTTAGCACACCCATATTATGGTGAGCTGGAGTGAGGCCACTTCGGTGGGCCGTTTCTTTGTTTGCGGTAGTTCGAACCTCGCTTTAGCTTGCCACCCAAAAATTCGAACTTTTGAGTGGCTTAAATGCATATACAAAACAAAGGTTCTTATTATGAACAACCAACTTATCATCTCAAATACTCTAATCCCTGTTGATCATTACAACCGTGTAAACTTAAACGCACTGCATAAAGCCAGTGGGCTAGGTAAGCACAAAGCGCCAAATAAATGGTTGTCGAACGTATCTACCAAAGAATTAATTTTAGAGTTAAATTCAGATCTGAGCTTAGGTAAAATAGAGCAGACCCCGAATTCGGGGTCTGCTCTAGAAGTGAACAACGGCGGCTCTAATCGTGGCACATTCGCCCACGAACTATTAGCCATATCTTACGCTGGCTGGATCAGCCCAAAATTTCAATTAGAAGTAAACCGCATATTCTTAGCTGTAAAACGCGCAAGCACTAAACAAACTGCAAAAGCACTACCGCAACATACACCACACCCATATTTTGATACAGACGTAGCTTTTAGCAATGTTAACCACACCAAGGCACTGGCAATAAAAGATCCCTGCATAGAAATGGGTAGTACCATAGCAACATGCTCTTTAACCGTTGCACGTATATTTAACCGCCCACATGATGAAATAATTGATTTAATACGTAACTTAAAATGCTCAACCGATTTTAAATACAGCAACTTTAGCGCGGAGTTAATAGGGGATATCACCAGCGGCCAGTTTGTATTTTACATAACCAAAGACGGCCTAACCTTTTTAATGATGGATTTAAACCTAGGCGCCGATATTAAAGAAGGTTACATACGCGAATTTAACGTCAAAAAACGCGCCCAACTCTACGGCCACCCCACACCAGACAACACTCGATTTTTAGCCCCACTAGGCCAAGTAGGTGATCAGTTAGCAAAGTATTAAAAACAAAAAAGGGCTAAATTTCTTTAGCCCTTTATAATTACATTGCTAGTAGTGTACTTATTGCAACTATTAAGTGTGAAACATTAATAATCGCACGATCTGAAATCTCTAAGGATAAATTGATTTTCAATTTATTATCCTCCAATTTTTAGATGTGGGTTGCTCAAGATTCCAGAATAAGTTACGCTCTTTTTGCAAACCAAAGCGCTTAGCTGAAATCTTAGCAAGTGACTTCCCCAACACCATATTACCAGTATGGTGTTGGGCCCTCCCCTGAAACACGACACTATATGTAGTATGATTTTCAAGTTCCGTAACAAGATAGAGTGGTTTAATCTGTTTTGCAAGGGACATAATTGCACCTAAATGTGGATAACTCTGGGATAACGCATTTGTGTTAGTAAGCGTTAACCTTTGATCATTAGGTTGGTCTGAAATTTGCAAAAATCAACGTACGATGTACTAAATTTGCGCATTGTAGAAATAAAAACCAAGTGAGTTTTTTATCATCACGTTGAGTTCGTTTTTTAATCACTCCTTAAGTTTTCTATACAGAAGTGCCTGTTAGGCAAAGAAAAAATCTTTGATTTAAATTACTTTTTATAGCCCAATTAATTCTAATTGTTGTTCTCGAGGTAAGTTTTTAATAAGCGATGCGGCTAATTGCGCCGTGGTTTTACACGGTGGGTTTAAGAAGTGATCAAACGATTGGGTAATACGGAACGTAGCCCCGCATTCACGGGTATTGGTGCACGAGCAATATAAATTAACAACATGGGCGCTTTGCTTTTCGCGTGACGTAATTGTTGCTTTAGCTTCGCAATTTGGGCATGTAACCCGCGCCATAATAACCACCAATCGTTAATAAAAATGAACTGTCATTATATACAGTAGTCGCGTGTGTGCCAAATAACCATTTAATTATTAGCTGAGAATCAAAAGGCTCTGTTAGTGATTTTAAAAATTGATAAATTACCTTGTTGAGCTATTCTGTATTAACCAAATAACTTCTTATTGGAGATAAGCAAGTTATTCTCTAAGTTTATAAATAATAATTGTCACACAATTAAATTTGAGGTTTATTATGTCAGGAAAAAAAATAGTTGATGCTAAAAATGATTCTAAAGGAAATGTTAATGCAATAAAGTTGGAAGGAAACTCTTCATTTACTCCATTGGCAACAGCAATAAAAATGACAGAGAGAGGTCAAATAAATGCTGTAGTTGTAAAGCCTAAAAATGGAAATGAGTACATAAGAACAAAACCAGATGGAAAAAAGAAAAATAATTTAGATAATTTAGCTAAGTGAGTCTTTAAAAAGCTAATATTTATTATAATGTTATATGCATACAAATTATTACATAAAGAAATAAGGATTAGAAATGTATTACTTCGATGAAGTGATTGAAGAGGAAATTAACGGTAGATTCTATCTTTCTTTGAAAAATTCAGAAGTTTCAGAAATATATTATCCCGATAAACCTCGTATATCAAAATTAAATAGTGGTTTTGAAGGCTGTAAATTAAAGATCCTTTCTTCTCCAGAGGTATATTGTTATCAAGGAGTACTAAATACAAAAGAAGAAATGGATGAGCTGTCAAATAATATTATGGAGATAATCCAATCGGCAGATTTTAAAAATAATAGCATACTCTTTCCCCCTATATAAATAACTAGAAAGCGGTAGTTACAAACTCACGCTTTCTTAAATTGTCTGCTCTAAAAGCAGGTTAACTCCTGCGTTGAAATAGCCATAGCACAATTTAAATATAAAGTATCTTTTGTCCCACATTAGTTTCAGATCTTGTCTGAAAAAAATATTCAATTAATAGCATACTATTTACTTTTTGACCCTAGGCTACTTCACCAGTCATTAATTTAATTAGCAGTTTTCATATTTTTAAAATGCTTTACATCGTACTTAATTGGATTGCTAAGATCTACGGAAAAGTGTCGGCTGAGAACTAAATGTTTGAAAATTCACTCCTCCTCGCCTTCCGCTTTCGTGCAAAAAATGCGTCAAATTGACAACCCCAGTGACACAGTGCTTTTAGCTAGGCCTTATTACTAAAGGATCTAAAAGAAAGTTAAAAAGGATCGCATTGTCAAAAGTGTGACAATGTTTGACAATAAAGTGACAGTAAAACTCGATAAAATTATTTCTTTATTGCCCGAGCAGTTATGAAATATTCATATTCACTTCCAGCCACAGCAATTGCTATTCTAGCTGCAAGCTTTTCTTTTAATGCGATCAGTTCTGATAACTCGGTTATTGAGTCATCTACAGTTCAAGTAAAAGAACCTTATGATCAAGTTGCATCATTAAACTCTATTCTAGATTTTAAAGAATCATCTAAAAATGAGAACACAGCTAGTGCTTATGAGCGTTGTAGTCCTACCACTTATACTAGATATACTAGTTTAAAATTGGGACAGACTAAAACTATCGCAAGCTTTACTTATAACGGCGGTGATTGTAATAGATATGGCTTTTCAATTATGCGTAACTGGGAAGGGCAGGATTTTAAAGTGACCTTGGTTGATACTAATGGTGATAGAGTTGCAGGTGGGTATAGTGTATCAGTTTCGACTTCTATCTTTGAGTCAGGAACTTATTATTGGCAAGTTGAAAATAAGTCGCTAACCGGAGCAACTTATGGCGGAATTTCTTATGAAGTAAGATCTGGTGGCTAATGAAGGCTTGTATTAACAACTCATTTCTATGAGTTGTTAATTTTCAGGTATTCAAAAATAAAACTTAAGCTTTATAAAATTAAGTCGATAAAAAAGAATATAAAACTTTAAAATGGATTTTTTATGAAAATTAACTCTAACCTACTATCTATCCAATTGGAAAGAAAAGTAACTCTTTCCAAAAACATTGATGATGAAAAACAAAAAGCGCTTTCCTCAGAAGTAAGACAAAATAGCTTAGATGGGGAAAAAATAAGTCAGCAAGATCCTAATGTTAAAGATGAAAAAGAAAATAAGAATTTTGACTCATCGTTGAATAAGAGCAGTGCATATCAAGAAATCTTTAAATTAAAAGAGTTAGACTTTTCTAATATGAGTATAAAAGAGCTTTATAACATCGTTAGAAATGTAAATGAGATGGAAAAAAAATATACAATGACATATGGTGATGACGAACCTGTTAGGCTTGGTAAATTAGGAAACCCCATAATATCTAAGCATACTGAGGATATGAATAGTTTAGAGGCTAAGCTAAGCATACTTTCCTATGGTAAAGGAAACGTAGATCCAGATAAAAAAATTAATGTTTTGGAGTATCTTTCTAGTAGTTCAGAAAAGTTAGAAAACCTTACGAAGGAATTTCCTGACAATCTGAATTATCAAGTTAGAGCCTCTTTTATGAAAGAAATTATTAATACATTTGATAAATTTATATCAGATGATTCTTTGGATGTGTATCAAGAAAAAGCTACTTTGTTGTTAGCAGATAAAATTGAAGAAGTAGATATTTTCATTTAAAAAGGCATCCACAGTGTTTAACCTTTCGTTTCTTAGGCTCAAATGTCAGGTTTGATAAAATATCATAAGTCAAAGCTGATAGCTTAAATTAAAACTTTTTCAACTAACACTTTTGATTACTGCTACGATTCCCCCAAAATGCTCTAAACAATCGCATTAACCCAAGCGTTGAAACCGCAATACCTACAATCACAAATTCAAAGTACCAGGGCGCACCTTTATACCCCATAGCCTGCCAGCCTTTTTCCATATACGGTTGCATGGCCGGTATAAAATGGCACACAAACAAACCCAAAAAGAATAGGATGATCACTTCATCCATAATGGTTTTGTCGCGGTTCTTCAGCACAAGCAGGTCATAGTCCGCGTCGTTTTGCTCGGCTTGCATACAGCGTTTTGCTTTGGCATTAAACTGTGCAATTTTAAAGTTGTTCTCAGCGCGTGCTACATCAGCGGCCATTTCTGCCGCTATGCGTTTACGCTCAACATAGCCGCCGGTTAAGTCGGCTATTGGGTCAGTGATGAATGAGACCAGTGATTTAAACCATCCCATTATTTGCCACCCCTAATTAATTTAATAAAGCCTTTTGGGTCTTTGCTAAAGGCTTTTATTAGCTTGTCGAACCCTTCAAGCAAGTGCGGGGCCGCGTAGGCGGTTACGCCAATTACGCCCGTTTTTAGGTTTTCATCAAACCCGCGCCATTCACAAAACATAGCGGCTAAGTACGCTGCAAAAATAGCAACGAGCACGTTCATACAATAATGAAAAAACGTAAATTGCTTTTTGCTTAAATACATTTGAATAGCGGCTGCTAAAAAGCTCAACATAAATAAACGCCCCCATTGTTTAATAAACTCTGTTACATCAATCCAGCTCATGCGGCTTCCTTAGGTGTTGGGTTTAAGTCTGAATATTCAGGCTCTTTAAATTCAATGTGCTGCGCGGCAGGTAGGTAATTATTAATGCCTAATACATCTTGCTGCAGGGGCACAACCTCGTTGTTGTAATAGGCACGGGTGATTTTGTCCAAGTCGCCAAAGCCTGGACTATCACCAGATGATTGACCGCTAAGTGCTTCTTGCGCACGGTGCATGCTGAGCATGTCGTTAAGGGTAATTTTTTTAATGCGCTCAAATTCGTCTTTTGTTGATATGTCGCCCACCGGTGTAATGTTTATCGCTTTTTCAGCATCGGCTTTATTACTGCGAAAATTAAAAAACAAACTTCTAAAGTTACCCACACCTTTGCTGTCGCGTATGGCATTTTTAAGGGCGGTTTCATCCTCGGCACTTAAATTAGGGTCGGCCATTGAGAATATAAAACCCATGTGCGCGCCGTTCTTGTAATATCGGCGCCTAAATAGCGTGGCATCTTCATTAAGCAAAGCCGACTGAATACCGCCGTAATATTGCGGTATGCCGTAAATACCTTGCCCGGGGTCGTATTCTTTTACGTGAATTATTTCACCGGCATTAAAATAAATAGGCTCATAGCTGCGGTTACTTAATTGCGCGTATACACCGCGTTTATCGGTATAGCGCATAGTCAGTGCAGGCAAATGGCGCAGCTTAATAACCTGCCCAAATGAATTTTTAATAATCTGCAAATAGGCGTTACCGCTCCACAGCAAATCAAATGCAAACTTGCTAAGCGCTTGATGGCTTAATAGCGGGTTAGGCTTATACCACTTTAAAATCATATTGCGTTTAAAGTAGAGAATGGGCCCGTGTTGGGCATTCACTCGCAGCAGCTTAACCAAGCCTTGCAAATTAATGGGCGGGGCGTAAATACCGTTACTGTCACTAAATACCCCAACGTAATCGGTTAGCCGGTTGTCTAAACAGGGCTCCGGATCGCCAAAGCTAAACGTATCGGTTACCGCTGTGCGTTGGTTGTAGTTTGGCGCTTGGCCGTTACTTACTTGTAATCGTGGTTTACTCATTAAGCTGCAATTCCTACAGATGTTTGACGGCTATGGGCGTTACCGTCGAGTGGTTCAAATAACATAGCGTGCATAATTGCCCACGCAATATCGGCATGGCCTGTTGTAGCGGTGCGGTTTGTGGCATAGGTAATTTGGTCGCCCACCACTTTGCGGCGAATATTAATGAATGAGCTGGCAATGTTTACCGCGTCCTGGTCAAACTCAAAGCGGCGATTTTGAATAACGTTAATGGCTTTAATAACCATGCGGTTTTTAATAATAGGGTTGTAATGTATTGGCTCAGCATTAGGGTAAAACTTAGTAATAAGCTCCCACACACCATAACCAATGCCAGTAGTGTCTACGCCAATATGCACAACGTTGTATTTTTCGGTGAGGTGTTTTATTTCGTTCGCCATCGCTTCAAAATCGTTGCCGCTTAAATCAAGTGCTTCAAGCAGTAAAAACTTTTCGCCTGGCTGCATGGGGGCACTTAAAATAGCAACACTTGCTTTATCGCCAAAGCGGGCAGGGTCAAAGCCAATCACTACAGGGCGCAGGCCGAACGGGCGCTCGTAGGCTAAATCAAAGTCAGTCCATTTGGTTGAATCACCCACGCAGTTCATAAGCTGTTTTAAATTAAACGCGCTGTGCGCATCATCAATAAACTTACACATAAATAAGTTATTAAACTCATCTACGCTGTATTCGTTTTCAAGTACGCCAATATCAATGCGGTCAAAGCCACTGGTTACTACATCGTAAACCGTGAGCATTTGACGCCAAATACCGTCGTCACACAGCTGGCCGTTTTTTAAGTTTTTATGGCTTACATCTATGGCAAATTCAGGATCGTTACACGCTTTTGTTTTACGGTACCATTTACCGTTCCAATGGTCGTAGGCTTCGTGGCTGGTAACCGATGGCGTACTAAAATAGGTTATTCGTAAATGTTTATGGGTTGCCATAGCCTGTGCCAAACCGCGCAGCGACTTATATTTTGGTATCCAAAACACTTCATCTATATATAAATCGCCTGATTCTGATTGAGCAGTACGAGCATTGGTTGACTTAAATATTAATTTAACGGTTTTACCGCCGGCTAAATTAAGCACCATTGGTGAGCCGCTAAGCTCAACGTTAAAATGCTCACGCACCAATGCCACAATATTGGCTTTAAATACCTCAGCTTGGTCTCGGCTCGCGGATATAAATATTTTATTACGGCCATTAATAACCGCGTCGTAAAACGCCTCAAATGCAAAATAGAAGGTAGCGCCAATTTGGCGCGGTTTTAATATAAAGCGGGCGCGGTGGTCTTGGTTATCAAACCAATGTTTTTGGTGAGGGTAAAGTAATGTGTCTTTAAGCTCGTTAAGCATTTCAAGGGTAATGCCAGAGCAATCGTTTTTCTTTTTCTTCTTTGATTTTTTATCGTTGCTGCTATGACTATTGCCGCCGTTATTGTTTGTTTTGCAGTCATTACTTGCGCGCTGTTTAGGTACCGGGGCTAATTTACTTTTATTAAGTGCGCACAACTGGCGAGTGCAAAAGTCGAGCTCTTTATAATCAGCATCGGTTTTATCGTCTTTATCCGTCAGTACATTAATGCGTTTGCTAAAGGCCATTTCGGCATTATAGCTTGGGCACATGTCATCCCATTTTCCCGCCTCAGCCCAGCGGCGAACACTACGCGCACTTGGCATATCGTCAAGCTCGGCTATTTCGTCCACCGTGTAACCCTCAACCACATACAAATCTTGTGCTTTTTTGCGTATTTCTGGTCCGTAGTTCGCCATCTATTGCACCGCGTTAATTAGTTCATAGCGGCAGTGTATTCGTAATAAAACGCTTAATCTGTCAATCAAAAGCCTAGCCATTCCTAAAAGTTAAATATAGGAATTTCAAAAAGTTAAACCGTTGGAAAGGATGTAAAAGAGGGTGCAAACTGCAATCACTTTAAAGCAATACGCTTAATTTGCACATATTTAAAAAGGGTTGTTTATGCCAGGTCAACTACGTACTAAACCGTTATCGATTGCCGCTGTAGGTATGACCGTTGACGGCCGCGAAATATCAGAGCAAGACGTAGCCGACATAGTAGAAACCTATAACCCGCGTAAATATGGCGCACGCATTAATGTTGATCACGAATTTAACTGGTCAGGCTGGGCCGCTAAAAACCTACATAACGTGGATATTCCCGGCATGTTAGGCGATGTAGAAAGCGTACAAGCCTATGAAAACGAAGAAGGCATTGTGTGTTTATATGCCGTGCTTGCGCCTAATCAAGGGTTTGTAGAGCTGAACAAAGCCGACCAAGCGGTTTACTTTAGTATCGAAATTAGCCGCGATTTTATGGGCACAGGCAAAACCTACCTAACCGGTTTAGCCGTGACCGACTACCCAGCCAGTTGTTATACCGACCGTATCCATTTCAGTAGTAAGAGTAAGCCAGATGACACGGACGTCTCTTTATTAAAAGTTGATTTAGGATCATGTGAGCCTATCGACGCCGCCCCTAAAAAACCCTTTTTTAAACGACTATTCGCAAAGGAAGAATCCGACATGAAACCAGAAGAATTAGCCACCGCATTAAAAGATGCATTGGGCACACCGCTTAGTGAGTTTGGCCAAAAGCTAGATGGGCTTGCCACAAAGCTTGATTCATTCTCAACCACAAAAGTGGAAGGCGAAGACACCCCGCCAGCTGATGATGAAAACACCGAACTAGCTCAAGTAAAAGAAGAGCTACTAAAAACAAAAACAGCATTAGGTGAACTTAACGACAAGTTTACCAAAGCGTTAAAAGCACCTGCGGGTGATACCACTCCCGCCGACGACGAACCCGAAGGCGAAGAGGGTAAATACAATAATTTGTACTAATTGCACTCACCCTAACTTAATTTAGCAATTCGCAGGAAAGAATATGAAAACCAGAACTAGAGAATTATTTGTCGCCATTATGGCTGGCATGGCCGTTAATTACGGTGTTACCTCAATGAGCGAGCAATTCAACGTTGAGCCTACAGTAGAGCAGCATTTATATGATGCGGTTTATGAATCGGCTGAATTTTTACAGATGATCAACACCGTGCCGGTTGATGACTTAGTGGGTCAATCGGTGATCATGAGTGTAGACGGTGGCATCACAGGGCGCGCCGGTGTAGAAACTGACGATAAAAAAGAGCGACAAACGCGTGATGTATCAAAGCTCGCTAAGCGTGAATACCGCTGTTACCCAGTAGAGTGCGACATTCATATTACATGGGTAAAAATGGATCAGTGGTCTAAGTTCCCTGATTTTCATAACCGTTACCGTAATCACGTTCGCCAAGCAATCGCACTCGATATTATTAAAATTGGTTGGAATGGTAAACATGTAGCCGATACAACCGACATTACAGTCTATCCAATGATGAACGATGTAAATATTGGTTGGCTTGAGTTAATTCGCCGCGATGCACCGGAGCGCGCAATTAGTGAAGGCGCAACCGAAAACGAAATTCGCATTGGTAAAGGCGGCGATTACGAAAACCTAGACCAAGCGGTGCACGATGCATTGCAAGGCATTCCAGAGCACAAACGTGCAAACATGGTGGCTATTATTGGCGACGAGCTTTTAGCGCATGACAAAAACAAGCTGTACGCCAAACAAGCACATACCCCGAGTGAAAAAACTAAAATTGAGCTGCAACAGGTGATTGATACCTACGGTGGTTTAATGACGTACAAAATTCCGTTTTTCCCCGCTCGCGGTATTTTAGTTACCAGCTTTGACAATCTAAGTCACTACGTACAAGCGGGCTCAACGCGTACCAGCGTAGAAAACAACGCCAAGAAAAAACGCGTTGAAGATTACCTATCACGCAACGATTGCTATTACATAGAAGACCTTGAAAAAGTAATGTACTTCGAATCAACCAGCATTAAGTTGGCGAACGCCGCTGGCACTGCCTGGACTTAATTAACTATTTACTAGCAGTAGCCATTAGCCGCCCTTTTCCCTAGTTTCGGGGCGGCTTTTTTTAACCAAATTAAAGAGTGTTTTTAAATGAGCTTAGTCAAAAAATCATTAGCAAAAGCAGCAAGCAGTGTATCAACAAGCACTAAACCTAATGCGCCAACGGTGGTGGCAACACCCACAAACACCCATGCGCCAAGCAACGTTAATAAGCAAACCGAGTACCAGCTTTATGCAGCCGCTATCGAATCTGACTTAGCTCAACTAAAAACATTTACAGACATAGCAGACAAAGCAACATACAAGTCTGAAGCGTTAGAGCGCCAAGATTATTTAGGGTATATAAACGAATACCGGTTAAGCGGCCAATGCCACCCAAACACCGTTTTAGCATGGGTGTTTATTTGGTTAGTTGACTTAAAACGCTGGGATGCAGTGCTTGAATTATTACCATTTATGATTGAGCAAAAGCAACCACTACCAACGGTATTTAATACCAAGCATTGGCCTGCGTTCGTTATTGACCAACTTTACGATGACGCTAATTACTACCTAACAGAATCAAAGCAGCAAGGCTTATTTGATATTAGCTATGTACTGCGTGGCTTAATCAATACCGTTAAAAACCAAGATTGGAACGGCCTTGAAGTGGTGGGCGGCAAGTTGTACGCCATTGCTGCAAAGGTTGATGCCGCATTGCACAATTATGGTAACGCACTGTTATTTGCGGAGCGTGCCCAAGCGATTAACGACAAAGCAGGGGTTAAAGGTTTAGTCGATAAGCTAGCAAAGCAATTAAAAGCAACAGTTAGCGAGTAACAACTCCAACGCCAGCGGGCAACTTAGCACGTCGTCAGTATTCGTTATTTGACGCCCCGTGACTAAGTGGCGCCCGCACCTAATTTAACGTGTTTTTTACAGGTGCAATATGAACTTAAGTGGTATGCCAATAGCAGATTTAAAAGACGTTGATGTAACCATTGAAGGCAATGGCTATTACCCAACATTAAGCACCGCCTATTTTATTGAGCACTACGCCATAGCCCAAGAATACGCCAGCAAAAGTGAGCTGCTCGTAGAAAAGCTAAAACGCGCACAGACCGAAATTAACCAAGAACTAGCAGGCGCAGTGCTTACCAATGGCGAGCCATTAAACGCACAGCAAGTCATTTTTTATAACGATGCCGTTTACAGCAAAGCCAAAGCTAAATTACTGGTATCAAAACTCGGCAGTTCGCACCGAGATAGCGCTTCAGCACAAAGCCAATCAGCGATTGATAACCACGACTATTGGGTAAACGAAAGCATCAACGCACTGCGTTTATTGCAAACCCTAAGCCCTAACTTATCGGTAGAACTGTTATGAGCCAAAGCAAAATTGAGCAGCTTAAACAACATCTAGTGAGCGTTGAATACCAAGGCCATAAGCTGGCGCTCAATACCCAATTTGATAGCTGGATAGAAGGCGGGCGCATAGAGCCAAGCAGCAAAACCATTAATGGTAACGGGCTATTAGCTGCGCGGTTTTATTACTCAGGTGTGATCAGCATTAATCCATGCTCAGCACCTGCCGCGCTTATTTGTGCCTTTGCTGGGTTTTGGCTGCAAAACAATGGCGGGCGTTACGACAGCACCGACATTGAATTTAGCGCCGATGTTAACGACGACAACAGCAATGAAGTAGAGCTGACTATTAACCAGCTCTGCGAAGATATAGAACTTATTCAAACAGACAACGGCCCTTTTGAATTAAACGGCCTGCGTTACGACTTTGGCGAGCAAAGTTTGTGGATAGCTGAGGAATTTATACTGCAAGGCCAAGTAAGCCGTGCTTAACGTCAAATTTGATGAAGGCCAAAGCAAAGCACAATTAAAGTTTTTACTGCTTACTCCAAATAAGCGACGCAACATTTTACGCGGCGCTATACGCGGGGCAAATAAAAGTAGTAAAGAGCGCATTACCAGGCAAACAGATTTAACAGGCAAAACGTGGCAAGGCCGCGCAAACGGTAAGAAAAAGAAAATGCTTACCAAGCTAAAACGCAATATGAAAGTGCGCTACGGCGCAGATAGCGCCGGTGTTTATTTTAGTGGTGGCAATAGCGGAAAAATAGCCCGTGCTCATCAAGAAGGTGTAAGCCTAGATGCTGGCAAGCCAAAAAATAAAGCCGCGCAAAATAAAGACGGGCCCGCCACGCGCAATTTAGCCCGCGCGTTAATAGCCGAGGGTTACACAATACCACGTGGCAAAGGCAAGGGCAGTAAACGTCCCAGCATTAAATGGATAACTGAGCATTTAAGCTTTAACCAAGCAGGTTTTTTACTGCGCGATTTAAAGGGCAGCTCAAGCAAGAGCACGTGGCAAATTGACTTGCCAGCCCGCTCATTTTTAGGGCAAACCGTTAGCGAGCAAAAACAGCAACAAAGTTTTATTTTAAACAAAGCTATGCACGTGGCGTAGCGCAAAGCAAAAGGAACGATCATGGCACAAGGTAAAGTAACCGTTGCCGCCATACAAACAGGCAGCGGCGCTACAAAACAGGTAGAGCGCAGCGTGTTGTTTATCGGTCAAGCGAGCGAGAACAATGGCAAAATTTTATCGATTAATGCACAAAGCGATTTTGATGTTGAGTTTGGCGCCGCCGACTCGCCATTAAAAACACAAGTAAAAGCATGGCAACGCAATGGCGACGATTTAGTAAGTGGTTATGCAATCCCGCATAGCGCAGGCGATAACGTAATGGCCCTAATTGATAAAGCAATGGACCAAGACGTAAGCCCTGAAATTATTGTTATTTGTACGCCGGTTACAGGCAAAGCTGAGATCGAAAGCTATCAAGCAAAAGCGCTTGAAATTCTATCAAGCCTTGCGCGTCGTGTTCGCATTTTAATAGCTGCCCCAGGTTTAACAGCTGAGCAAAACTGGCCTGATTTAATCACTGCATTACAGCCGCTAACCGATGGTGTAGTAGCAACGCAAGTGGCCGTTATTCCTTTATTATTTGGCGACGAGCTAGGCGCAGTAACAGGGCGTTTATGTAAACGCTCAGTGACGATTGCCGATAGCCCAATGCGCGTACTTACCGGTGCAATGTCATTGATGCCATTACCCAATGATGCAGCCGGCAATCCGCTTACCAATTCAACCACAGCCGCGCTTGATGCACTGCGTTTTAGCTGTACGCAGTTTTACCCTGATTTTGATGGAACGTACTTTGGCGATGTAAACATGCTTGATGCTGAAGGCGGCGACTTTCAGCAAATAGAATCGGGCCGCATTGTTGATATGGCAGCACGTGCCGTGCGCATTATTGGCATTCAGCAAATTAAAAACCGCCGGCTAAATAATAGTGCTAGCGGCACTGAATTTGGTAAGCGCGTAATGGGTAGACCACTGCGCGAAATGGCGCGCTCTATCAACATTGGTCCCGACAAGTTCCCTGGTTTAATTGATCCACCAAAAGACGACAGTATCAGTATTACCTGGCTTAACAAAAAGACCATTCAAGTAATGCTCAAAGTTAAACCCATTGACTCACCTAGCACCATTATCGTGGGCATCATGTTAGATAACGAAGAGTAGGAGCGAGCATGCAAAAAGTATTAGGCGGTAAAGACTTCGACATATTCATTGGTGATTCAATGGTTCATGTAATTGAAGCTGCGGTAAAAATCACTGATGGCCGTGTAGCAAAAATGGTACGTGGCATCCCTAAAGGCTTTGTTGATGGCCCTGTATCGGGTGAAGTCACGCTAAAACTCGACCATGAAAATTGGTTAATAGTGCAGGCGCAAGCTGAAAAAGCAGGCAGTTGGAAAGGGATTGAGCCATTCGATGTAGCATTTAACGCCGAAGTAACCGCCGGTAAAAAGAACATCGAAGCGTTTGGTTGTTTGCCTCAACTAGAGGATTTACTCAACATTAAAGCCGAAGGCGGGGAAGAAGATACCACATCAATTAAGTGCCCAATCACCAGCCCTGATTTTGTAAAAATCAACGGAGTGCCGTACCTAACTTACGATGAAGTGAGAGACTTGTAATGACTAAAGCCATTAGTAAGCTCACTGCAACAGCATTGCTAAGTACCCTGCAAGCCTGTGGGCATACAGTATTTGAAGGGGAGCTTAACCTAAATGTGATAGGTATTCGCCATGCAAATACCCGCGCTAACACGTTTAACGATGTTATTTGTGTGCTGTACCAACAAAAGGGTGAGTGGCAATTAAAGCAATTTAAAGCCACCACAGATGCGGGCCATTACTGGCGAAAACACCCAATGAACATAGATGGCACCGCAGTACTTATTGCAGGGCAACATAAAAGTTTATGGACGTTGGGTTATCACCAGGGCAAGTACCGCGCCCTAGTTCAACATAAACCCGTTGTTGTACTTCGTGACAACAACAAAGACACCGAGTTAGACACGGACGTCACACCAGAGGCTCAACTACAGCAAGGTTATTTTGGTATTAATTGCCACCGTGCAAACAGTCAAACTACATCAACCCAAGTTGATAAATGGTCTGCCGGTTGCCAAGTGTTTGCAAGCCCCAATGACTTTGATGAGTTTATTGCTTTGTGTGAGCAATCCGCTGCCAAGTATGGCCCTTATTTTACCTACACACTGCTAGAACAAGCAGATTTAAAAGAGAGTATTGATCATGGCGTTTGAGAAAAATATCACTATTGAAACACCGGTAGGCGAAATCACATTTAACGTAAATGGCGCCGACTACAACAAATACATTAATTCGACTCAGCCAAATAACAAAGTGCAGCCGGCTACTAACTTTGTTTTGAATACCGTGGTTGAAACAGATGCTAAAAAATTAAAAGAACTGGTGCAACAACCAGGCGCGGCTTTGTTTTTAGTCGGTGCGATTGTTGAAGAATACCAGCCCGAGTTTAATTTTACGGTAAAGAAATCGAAAGCCGAGCCAAGCAAATAGGCAAAAGCCGGCTTGATCAGTTACTGGCGTATCACGCTAAGTATTTTAGCAACCTGCCAGTAACTGATGAAAGCTTAGCCCAGGCGCTTTACCTTGAAACCCAGCAGCAAGAAAACTTAGCAGTAGCGGTAAACAACGGCATATGCCAAGCACTCAGCGAGTAATGAATGGCCACACTTAGTAAATTAGACAAGTTAACTTATTCAATCGGCATCATCGATAAGGTGACGGGTCCGGTTAATAAGGTGATGGCTAAAATTAATCAGCTGAGCCAGCAAACCGCCGCCGCGCAAGAGCAAATGATGCGCGGTGCAGCTACGGCTGTTGGCGGTGGTTACGCTTTGGCAAAATCATTAGCGCCCGCTATTGATCATGTTGCTGCGTTGGGAGAAGTGCAATCGCTTGGGGTTGCCGACGACGCACTACAACAACTTACTAAAACATCTTATAAATTTGGTTTTGAATTTGGCGGTAACTCGGCCGAGTTTGTACGCAGTGCTTATGATATTCAATCAGCCATTGCGGGGCTCAGTGGGTTTGAGTTATCTGAGTTTACTAAATCATCAAACATACTCGCTGTGGCTACCAAAGCCGATGCCGGCACAATCACCAGTTATATGGGCACCATGTATGGCATCTTTGAAAAAACAGCCAATAAAATGGGTAAGTCTAATTGGGTAAACCAAATAGCAGGGCAAACGGCTACCGCAGTACAACTATACAAAACCACCGGTGCAGAGATGCAAGCCGCGTTTTCAAATTTGAGCAATACAGCGACTAGCGTGGGATTAAGTTCAGCGCAGCAATTTGCAATGGTCGGGCAGTTACAATTGGTTGCTAAATCGGGCTCTGTCGCGGGTACTCAAGCTGAGAAGTTTATCCAAGGGATTGGCAAAGCTGAAAAAGTATTAGGGCTTAAATTGACCACTGATAATGGCGACATGCTGGCCGTTGACGCTGTGTTAGAAAAAATTAATGGCAAAATATCGTCGCTAGGCTCTGTTGATAAACTCGGTGTACTTACTGAAATATTTGGGGCACAAGGTGCTAAAGCGGTAAACGTTCTCAGTGAAAAGGTACAAGGTCTTAATGCAGATATTACGAAGTTCGAAAACGTACAAGACAGTTCCAAAGCAATCGAAATGGCAAAAATTATTGCAAGCCCGTGGGATAGATTAGGCGGTTCGTTTAATGCGGCGGCCACAGCAATGGGCAGTCGATTATTACCCGTTGTTGAACCCTTCGTTGAATTACTCGCGGCAGGCTTTGCTGGCATTGTGTCGCTAACTGAGCGCTTTCCTATTTTATCCAGTGTTATTGCAACGCTTGTAGTGGGCATTGTAGCGCTTATCTCTATTTATGGCGTGGTGATGTTTACGATGGGCCTATACAAAATGGCGCTGGTAACAAGTGGGGCGCTCACTATGGGCTTAACAGTTATAACTAAATTATGGCAAGGCGCACTCATTGCGTTACGTGTTTTTGGTTTTCTATCATTGATCGCCACCGTTGGTGCTGCCGCCATTGCTTTTGGTGCATTTAAAGCCGTTATGCTCGCAGGACAAGCAGCCACATGGTTATTTAATGCGGCCCTTTGGGCAAATCCAATTACATGGATTGTCGCAGGTGTTATTGCATTAGTTGCTGCAGTAGGGGCACTTATTTATTTTTGGGATGATTTAGTCGCTGCGTTTCAAAACACCGCATGGGGTAACGCTCTCATGCAAATCTTTGCAGGCGTAAAAGCCGCGTTTAATAGCGTGATTGATAGCGTTAAATGGGTGCTTGAAAAGCTGGGTTTAATTGACGACACCGAAGTAAAAATAAAAACAGAAGCGCTTACAACTCACGAAAATATTAATCGTGCGCAGCCTAAAAATTTAGTGATGCAAAATGCAGATCAAGCATTTAGCCGCGACTATGGCCAAAGCGTTATCAACAAAGCCGCACAAGAGCCAATCAGTTCAACTAATGATTTTACTAACGCTGCAAACTCGCCTGTATTTAGTCGCACACACACACAACTAACCAGTATTAATACGAGTATAGGGCAATCAAATGCATTACCTACGGCTAAAACAGATCAGGCAATTACCAACACAGCCAACACCAGTGCATATAAAGTAGAGCAATTAAGCACCGAACAGCAACAAAACAGCAGCTATAAAGCAAAGGTACAAAAGTCAGCGTTTCTACAAAATCTCACTAACAACAGCAATAGTACTAAAAACAATAATCAAAGCGATAACAGCAAGCGCGTGTATATCGACAACTTAACGGTTAAGTCAGACGACCCAATAAACAGTATTGAACAACTGATGGAGTTAGCAGGCTAATGGCAACAATAAATATTGATTTAAACATCATAGATAACGACATTGCGCTTGATGGTTTTGCCGTGCCAAGCCAGTTAACCAACAGCGATGTAATTGCACAAGACGTAAAACACCGAATAATCGAGAGCCGAAAACTCACAGAGCTTATTGGTCTGCGCAATAAAAACATTGTTGCAAAAGTACTTACCGAAATAGAACTGATCGTTGAACAAGACGAGCGACTAATACCCGGTACCATAAAAGTGATTAAGCAGCTAACGGGTGAAATAAGCGTAACGGCCCACACCATTGAAGGGGCAATTTAATGGACTACACCCACATTTTTAAGCAAGAACTAACCAATGCTGACATTCCCGTAACTAATGAAGAACTGCAAGCGCTTTGGCAAAAGCATGTAGACCAGGGCGAATTTACGGTAAGTAACACCAGTACGTTTAGCCCGTTTTTTCGTTTGCAAAAATCAATCATGGTTGAACCAGCAGAGCAGCTTATCAATAGTTTAATTACGCATGTAATGCCTAACTCATTTGTGATGCTTGCTAAAGATGAGTGGTTAGAGCAGCACGGCCAAGGACGTAAAACAAGCAAGCTACCTGCAGTAAAAGCACGCGGTGTTATTACGTTTACCCGAGCTGATACCGACACCGAGTTAACTCTGCCTGCAGGCACTGTTATTGAAAGCTTACCAATAAATGGCCAAGTGTATCGTGTGTTCACCTTATACGACCAAGTTTTTGCAATGGGTGAAGCAACCCACAATGTGCCTGTACAAGCACAGAAAACAGGGCAAAGCTACAATTTAGCCGCCGGCTATTATGTGCGTGTTATTTCAGATATTGAAAACCTAACCGCTACAAATAATATCGATTGGCTGACCACTGCAGGACAAGATATTGAAACCGACGATAACTACCGTTTGCGTATACGTGATGCGTTTTCGTCATTAGGGAGTTATCACGTTGATGCGGTGTATCGCTCTATTATTTCTACCTTTACGGGTATATCAGTCGATAACATTGTATTTGAAAAAAACGCGCCACGCGGCCCAGGCAGTGCCAACGCCTATGTATTTTTAGATGTAGGTGACATTAGCCCCGCCTTACTCAATCAAATTAATAATCATATTGCAGCGGGTAATCATGGTAGCGGCGACGACTTACAAGTATTTGCTATTAATAAGCAGCCATTTGATATAACAGCCAACTACCAACAGCACCCAAACACCCAAAATCGTAGTGCCGATATTGAGCAATTTATACGTGCCGCATTTAGACAAAATGCAGCTTATAAAAGCGTAACTAAAAGCACGCCTAACGAGCTGTTTAGTTTTAGTCAATTAGCCACCGAGTTACACACACAATTTAGCGAACTTAAAACAATTCGTTTTGAAAACGACGATATTAACTGCGAACTGTGGTTGCCGGCTATTAGCAGTATGGTGCTAAACAATGAGTAATAACTTAACGCCCGAATTGCCTATTTGGCTTACAGCAAAAAATGCAACAGCGCTTGCAAGCGTTGCCCAAAGCTATTGGCAAGAAATAGAAAGCTATTTATTTTGGTGGTTAGCACAGCAGCATAGCGAAAACGCACAAACCGCGATTCTCGATTTACTCGCATGGGAGCGCAGCATTAACCGCCTGCCAGATGAAAGCCTAGAACTTTACGGCCTGCGCGTAAAACACGCCTTTGCAAATGCAACCGATGCAGGCTCAAACGTGGGGATGGAGCAAATATTTAAACGCCTGGGCTTTGGGTTTATTCAAGTAAACGAACGCGTACCTGGCTTTGATTGGGACATGGTAGAAATAGCCATGCTTGAGGATGAATTTAGCGGCAAAGAGCCGCTAATAAACGAAGTAATTAAACAGTATGGGCGCACATGCAGACGCTACTTTTTAAGTGCCATGGCAACAGTTGATACAACCGATGCAATAGCACTCATTGAATACGACCAAGAGGTAATAGGGTGAGCCAATTACAAATAACCAATGCAGGCTTAGATTATCGCAACGCGGTATTTGCTGGTGATGAAGTACAAAACATTACACATTTTGCATTTGCTAATATTGACGGCCAAGACGAAAGCGCCCCGATAGACCCAAATACATTAATACCTGAAAATATTGTGCATACAGAGCCTGTAAAAGCGGTATCTCGCATCGATGGCAATGCCATCGTAATGAGCGCAGTAATGGGCTACGACGTAGGCGACTTTGATTATAACTGGTATGGCGCAATAGCAACCAAAGCCAATAACGAACAAATACTCATAGCAGTAGTAACTACCGCACTACAAAGTAAAACCAAAACCACCGGTGAGGTATACGGCAACTACAGTTCAAAAAGTATTGTATGGCGCAGCCAAAACATAGCAGCACAACTAAACATCACGCTAAGCGCCTTGCCGTGGCAAGTACAAGTAGGTGAGTTTGTAAGTGCCGCCGAATTTGCAGCACATGATCATAGCCAGTATTTAGAAAAAACAGCCTTTAATACGTTATTACCGTTTGTTACTCAGCCCAATATAAGCTTATTCAACCGACACAACATTAAAGATAGCAATGAATACATCGCGCCATTACTTGGCCTTGATGATGCTGAACTACAAAACAACGATTGGTTTTCAGTGCGAGCCAGTTACGGCCAGCCTGTTATTAAGCAAGCGAACACAGATGCAGCCAAGTTTAAGCGCTTAGCCGATGGCGCAATTGATACCCAAGTAACCATTGTTGCTGATGATAAAAATGAGCGTGTATTTGTGTATAACGTTACAGATAACGTGTGGGAGTTTTAAATGGATAGCATAATCGCGAAGGCTAATGATGGCTTCGATAAAGATGGTAATTTTTTAAACGGCCAAACGCATTTGTTACCGTGGCCTAAAGTAATTCGGCATAATTCGATTTATGATATGCAAAGTAGTGATCCACAGCCAGCACTAGAGGACGCATTACCGTCACCTTTTGGTGATGGGTGTATGTATACGCACGTAGATGGGAATACAAAAATAATAAGTAAATATGACCGTGATGGTGAACTCTTATGGACGTTTAATGCGAAAACTTTAATGTCTAATGTTGATGATATTTATTTGCTGCACTTCTATGACGATGGCGTAAATAAATGGCTAGTCGGCGCGATGGATAATAGCGACAATTACGCTAGAGCTTTTAGGTTGAACATAGATGGTTCTGGTGGTGTTCTTTCGCCCACTTACTTACCTACAGTGGGTTTCGTATCATCCTTTGTAACACTGGAAGACGGTTCTTTATACGCCACCATTTCTTATGGTACGAAGAAATACGCTTACTCAATAGATTTTGAAACAATGGGTCATATTGGAATGGCGTCTAACGACGTTGCTTTATTTGGAGGTGCTTTTGCAACCCCTCTATTTAACGGCTCTGTACTTTTTGCTAGCTCAACATTACAAACATCAAGCGGTACGGGTTCAACTGGTACTAATGGATATGCTTCGAGTTTGACTGTTAATTTTGCCGTAAATCCGGATTTAACATTTACAGAACCTAAGCGCCCGAAAAGGCTACTAAGAACAGAGCATGTGCATGCTATTTCATCTTTATACGCCGCCCCCGTTCAATTATCAAAAGATATATTTTATTGCCCACCGAGAGATAGTGAGACTATTTCAGGCTTTGCAGCACATGCGTATCAGGCGCGTTTTTATACACGAAGCGAATTGGAAGCATGGGTTTCAAATTGTATCTATGCCAGCACTGGCTATCGAATACCGTTAAGTAGCGAGGTTTAATTATGAAATTATTAATTAAAATTAATGCTGGTTTAGTTGAGCCTCAATTACCCGATAAACTAGATTTTTTTACATCAAAAGTATCCGTTGTTATTGGTGGTGAGCTATATCTATTTGCTGATTACTCAGGCGCTAAAGAGCTCGCCAGTGATTACAGCGTTGATGATTACTTAGCAGCGGTTGAAGCCGCAAAGCCGCTGCCACCGCAAGTAATAGAGCTGACAAACGTAAATGTAACTGGCGAGCACGTAACGCTTGGCGCTGGCGATATTTGGTGGCTACCGATTAACGAGGGTTTTACGCTTACTGCAAATGCTCAGTTACCAGATATGGAAATGATGATAATCATTGAACGTGTAGTAAATGGCAGTGATGTAATAGACGATTTACGTGCTAAAGCCAGCATTGTTGACGGCCTAATTACGATTACTTCTAAGTTCGTGCAATCAGGTAACTATCAAATAACAAGTGAGCGCTTAAATGCAGGGCTTGAAGCCGTTAATGCGCCGTTTCGTTTAGCGTTCAATAAAGTGGAGTTTGACGCGTATGTTTAGCATTAAACTTAACTTTATAAGCGCGGGTAAGGCACAGCTATTAGAGCCGTTAAAAACCGAGTTTGGAGAAGTGCATAAGTCATTTTTAACAGATGGTTTTAGCTTGCCGTGGTACGTACGTTGGTTTCATAACCCATTCGGTAAAGGCTTAAAAGCCGCTATTTGGCACGACTACGCATTAAAAGCAGGGCGTAAACACCCACACCGCGAGTTTTTTATTTTACTTAAAAGTGAAGGTGTAGCGCTTTGGAAAGCCTACCCGATGTGGTTTTTTGTCTGGGCTTACGCCAAGTACAAAGCACTGGTAATAGGGTGAGCGTTATAGCATGCAAATACCACATTCATTTAATACCCAAAGTAGGGCAGCACTTAACGGGGCGTGTACGCAGGTAAATGTTATTTCACTTAATAGCTACCAAACGCCAAGTTTAATAACGGGGGCAGCGGGTAGCACATTGCTGGCAGCTGCAATAAATGACGCGACCCGCCAACAACGACCAAGTGCATTTAATGCCGTCATACTCAGTTGCAGCGCAAATACCCCTGCACAACTTGCTAATAAATTAGCTGAGTTTAACCGGCATTGCCCAATGGTTGTGTTTACCCATGCGGCAGATCATGCGTTGAGTTTATCTACACTCGATACAGACAAAATGCGCTTACCCACAACAGAGCAATCAATAGAGTGGCAATACGTTAATAATTGCTGCGCACTGCCGGCACTTGCTAATGCCTTTATCGATAAAAGCTTAGCGTTAGTTAATGACGAAGGCGCAAACCTAATTACGGATATTGATACAGCCCTAACAGATACAGTGCAATTAAAAGCGCAATGGGATCAGCGTTTAACTAACTCGCTGTTTGTAACCGGTGACAATTTAACGGTAACTAGCAGTAATGCACAAAGTGCCTGGGGGCTTGCACAGCAAATAGAAACACTGGGCAATAATGACAAGCACTGGGCTTACTGTGCATTTGTAGGCAGTAGCGACAATATAAAAACGATTAAAGAGCTATTCGCATGATCACACTTAATGGTTGGCAAGTACCAGGCTTCGAAACGCGTATAAATTGTGGCATAAAATTACCCAGCGACGACTTAAGCGGCTTGGGCTCATTTACATTATCAAACGATAAAGGCATTAAGCCTGGTGTTGTTTCAATTACTACCAAAATACCGTTTGTGGATGCCAGCGAATTAGCTGAGCTTGTGAGCAATGCAAAGCAGGTGGATGAAAACGGCGCGCGTTTAATATTTACCATTAACAGCGACGTGACCGAGGCCTATAAAATACGTAAAGCCAAATTTGATGGTGAAGTAAATACCACAGAACTAGAAGACGTTAAAGCCTGGCAAGTAACATTTAAATTACTAGAAGTACTTTCTACTGCAGAGCGTAATCAACAGCAAATCGATGGCAAAGCAAAAGAGAATAGCCAAACCCAAGCGGTAGACGGTCATGCCACAGTACAAAACGCATTTGATAAAAGCGAAGGGCCATGAGCAGCAGCCGGCTAATTAAAACCCTCACTATTGGTGGCGAACCTGCCATTAATTTAGTGAGGGATAATATTCAACTCGACTTGTACAGCACAGGCCGTGCAAGTTTTGTAGTGGTAACAGAGCAAGAGCCACAAGGTTTAGTTGAGTTACACATAGGCTATGCCATTGACAACATGCAGCCGTATTTTTTAGGTGTAATCGAAGCCAAACACCAAAGTAATGGTCGCTGGTTTTTAACCTGCTGTGAATTGATAGGCGCATTATCGTTCCCTCATAACTTTGCAATACGCCACGCCACATTTGCTAACGTATGCGATGCACTAAGCACTATTGGTATTGAATTTATTTACCCTGATACTGATTACACACATACACCCGTGCCCGCGTTTTATCACCAAGGCACAGGCATTGAAGCACTGCGCCAGTGCGAGCATGTATTTAGTATTCCTGCGTTTATATTTCAGCAGCGACCTGATGGCAAAGTATACGTTGGCAGTTGGCACGACTCACGTTGGCCGCAAAGCGAGATAAGCGACTTTGAAGAACACCCAATAAAAGTAACCGGCGCAAATACAGGCTCGATAGTAGCAACACCCAAACTAAGACCAGGCATAAAATTAAATAACCGCTTCATAACCGAAGTAACACTTAGCGACAACAAACAGGTGATCAGATGGTCAAAAATGCTATAAAGCGCTTAATAATGCGCTACTTTCCAGAGCTAGGCCAACGCAAACACTTACCACAACTCGCGCGTATTGAACGCATTTACGACATACCCGCAACCGCAACAATTAGCAGTGCATTTAGGCCACTAAAAGCCGCCGACGTACAGCTATTAAACCCACTTACAGGCGAGCCATTAGCCGTGCCTGTATTTCAGCAAGTCACATTAGGCACAGGCCAAGCCTCGGATCACGGATTACTAAACGAACCAGCGCCAGGCATGCAGTGTTTAATACAGTACATCGATGGCTTAAACAGTCATCCCGTGATCACCAACTTATTACCTTGGCAAAGTTTAGTGCCAGAGCACAAACGAACAGACGTAACGCTGCAGCAAAACAGCCGCAGTAAACTACAAGGCCGCGACGGAAACTGGCACACCACAACCGATGGCGACATAACCCAATCAAGCGACATCAGTAAAATAAAATCGCGCAACCGCGAAGAAATTTACCACCAACGCAGCATCAACATAGCCACACACGACACTACAAAAATAGACGGCAACCAAGTAAACGAGGTGATGGGTGCACTAAAAACAGTGGTCGGTGAAAAAGCATTAATCACAGCGCTAGAAGGTCTGTTACTTGGCAGTAAAAAGCAGGTAGATATTAAAGCCCATGAGAACATGAACCTAGAAACACTCAAAACTTTACACGCCAAAGCCACCGAACTGGCAAAGGTAGAAGGTAAAACAGTGTGGTTGGGTGATAGCTCGGTAAACGTAGCACAAGTACTCCTTGATTTAATTAGCCTGGTTGAAAACATGAACCAAACTTTATCAACTCATACCCATAACTCACCGCTACCAACCCCAACAGAAATGGCCGACCTTATAAGCTATAAAGCTAGAGCTAAAGGATTATGCAGCAAGTTAGAGCCGATAGTGGAGTAGCTAGTCTTTTGTACTGAATTTTAACTTGTTATTAATAGCCTGTTCGTAAAGTGATGTGTATTCAAATTCTAGGTCGAATATAGATGCAACTTCAGCTTCAATACTATTTTTATTTTCTTGTGTTGTTTTATCATTAAATTCTAATTTTAATATAATGATTGTTTCATCTTTAGCTATATAGCTATATAGCTATTTTGTCTTTGTGTTGCTGTAACAGGTGGTTTTGTATCTAAGCAAAACTTGAGGTATTTTTTATCTATTTTTTAT
>NZ_PNDU01000161.1:0-4141 GCF_005886635.1 Pseudoalteromonas sp. S558
AAACAAGGCAAATTTACGCGTCAATAGCTGGCCTATTGCAAGTAAATTCAACGCAGTTAGCGCTGATAATAGCTGCTCGAGATAGATTTATTATCCGAGTTCAGGTTACTTAATCAATTTGAGGGGTTAAATCTGGCGCCAACTGCGCTAAAAGTTTCTGCTATTGAGTCACTAAATAACGAAATGTTTGCCTTGTTATCAACATGATTTTCTTACCTAAAAATAGATCACTTAATTAACTGAATTGGTGTTACTTAGATATCACGCATTAAAAAAGGAGCAATACGTTGCTCCTTTTTTGTTTATTGGGTAGTGTTAGTTAAACAGTGCTAGTTAAATTTTTTTATTACCTTTGCTTTTAGCGCTTTCATCTTTAGTTTACGCGGCTTGCTAAAGCACTGAATAGGCATTGTTACCAAGTGCTCTTTTGGCAGCACAGGCACAATTGCTGAGTATTGGCCTTCTTTCGGAACTGAGATTTCTTTCAGGTGTACCTTCAGCGCAGCTAGTGTTGAATCGTTATCTACTTCACCAGGGCAAATAAATATACCTATTTTTCTAAGGAATACGCCTAGTTTGATACTGCTTGAATAGCGCACAATTGGAGCCGCCAATACCAAACCTAGTAAAATAGGTGAGAGCCACCAAAAGAATACGGGAGTGAAATAATAAGCAGTGCTGCCCCATACTATAGCCACAATGGTTGAAAATAACGTATAACTAAACGCTTCTTTCCATGGAACCATTCGACCTTCGCGTGGCTGGGCATCCCACTTCACTTTTTTCCCTAAAAATACGCAAATAACAAAGTAGGCATGAAATACCATCATAAGCGGCGCAACGATAATTGCGAATATAGTTTCTATTAAAGAGCCTGATATAAGCTTAATAGAACCACCAAAACGCTTTTTCCTGTGTATAAGAGTTACGATCACACCCATTAGTTTAGGGAGTAACAATATGATAATGGTTAAATATAATAACGAATCTATTAAGTCGGTTTTTGCGATTTGCCACGTAGGAAATAATTGGTATGCGCGATTAAAGTACACATCGCTATTTAGTGCACGAGTGACTGCATCTATGGTGCTTAGCGCTAACATTGATAGCCAAATTAATGATGAAATATAAGCGGTTGCGCCCAACAGAAAGTGAAATTTACTCATTAGCTTTAACTTTGGCGAAGACAATAAGCCAAGATGCTGAATATTGCCTTGTACCCAACGTCTGTCGCGTACAGCATAATCTAAAATGTTACTTGGAACTTCTTCATAACTCCCTTCAATGTCTGATAGTAGCAATACGTCCCAATTAGCACTGTGCAGCAAAGACGCTTCAACAAAGTCATGACTGAGTATTTCACCGCCAAATGGGGCGTTACCTTTTAAAGTGGGTAAGCCACAGCAGGCAATAAATGCATCAACTCGAATTATTGCGTTATGGCCCCAGTAATTTGCTTTATCGGTTTGCCAAAACGCAGAGCCTGTCGCCAACATTGGGCTGTAAAGCACGGAGGCAAATTGTAAAAATCGCCCAAAAAAGGTGTCTTGGCGAACGGGGATCGGAATTGTTTGGATAAGACCGACGTTAGGATTGTTTAACATACTAGTAGTGAGCTCTAGCATGCATTTTCCGGTCATTACGCTATCAGCGTCAAGTACAATCATATGGTCGTACTGGCTTCCCCAGCGCTCACAAAAGTCGGTTAGGTTACCAACTTTGCGATGTTTGTTATTTTCGCGACGGCGATAGAATACATGTTTTGCTGTATCACCTAAGCGTTCACACAATGCGTGCCATGCACTTAGTTCGTTTTTAGCTATTTGTGGATCTTGTGTATCGCTTAGCAAATAAAAGTCAAAATGATTAAGTTGCCCCGTCTCTTTTAACGATTGTAAGCTTACTTCAAAGCCAGCAATAACACGATGAGTATCCTCGTTATAAATTGGCATCACAACGGCTGTTCTTTGCTGCGCTAGCGCTTGGCTATTAGGCTCAATTGGCTTCACACGCCTAAGGGTGAGTGGATCAATGCGTAAAAGCTGTAATATAAAGCCAATTGTGCCACTGCAAAATGCGGTTACAATCCACGCAAACGTAATTGAAAACAAAGCCAGTAGTGCATATTCGAGTAAAGTCATCCCGTTGGAATTTAAAATTTCAAACATGATTGACATACCGTAACCTGATATACCAATAGCAGCGATGGCAAATAACCATACGCGAAGTGTTTTAAAAGGCATTGATGTTCCTTGGTTTTGCTTACTTGATGTCATTTGGATACCAAACATAACTCCATACCTCACTAATTTCTTTATCACGTAGTTTTAGCGATAAACGCATGTCTACTGGCTTACCGTCCTGTGGTGCAATTTTAAAAGCCACACGCCAGCCAAAAGTATCTGGTAGTTTTTGTACCGTTATATCGCTTACTTCGCCAGTTGTTAGTTGAATGTCGGCTATTACGTTTAGCTTTTCAGATAATTGATTAAGCTCGGGTCCTGAAAAATCGACAGTGAATTGACGATGACTTTTTGGCGGTGGATTGTCTTCGCCTGGTAGTGCTGCACTACCAATTCGAGTACGAACGACGCGTGCTTTTTCGTGTTGATTTAATTGAGCGTTAAAAGTTGTCATTTTATAGCTGAGCTTTAATGAATCACCCGCCTTAAATGGTTTTTCAGGCACCCAATAACTTACTATATTGTCGTTAGTTTCGGTATCTGTAGGTATTTCTACCAGCTCTACTCGGCCATTGCCCCATTCACCTTCAGGTTCAATCCAAAGGCTAGGGCGGTCGTGGTAATGGGCTTCGGTATCAAAATAGTTATTAAAGTCTCGATCGCGTTGGGCTAAACCAAAGCCTTTAGGGTTGTTGTATGAAAAAGAGGTCACACTGAGTTGAGCTGGGTTATTAAGAGGGCGCCATATCCATTTGTTATCTTGAGACTGTGTTAATAAGCCGTCAGAGTCGTGAACTTCAGGGCGGTAGTCATCAAAAAACTTAGTGCTGTTTTCACCGTGGTAAAACATGCTTGTTAGTGGCGCTACACCCAGTTTTTTAACGTCTTTACGTGCAAATATTTGCATATCAACTTTCACCGCTGTGTTAGTGCTAGGGTCTATATTAAATCGATATGCGCCAGATACTGATGGACTATCAAGTAATGCAAACATAACAATATTTGTTTGCTGTGGTTTTGGCTTAACTAACCAAAACTCTTTAAACATTGGAAATTCTTCGCCTGAGGCTTCTGCGGTATCAATAGCTAAACCGCGAGCGGATAACCCGTAAACTTGATTGGGGCCGACAACACGAAAGTATGAAGCGCCCTGAAATACCATGACCTCATCTTTGTACTCATTGGTATTTAGAGGGTAATGGAGTCTAAAACCGGCGTGGCCTAATTGCATGTTAGCGACGCTTTTATCTATTTCGTCTTTTAAAGGCGCTGCTGTTGAGTCGTACTGATAAAAATTAGTGCTAAAAGGTAAGCGGTTGCGCTTAGAATCACCATCAACGGTATTTATAGTTACAGGTGTTTTATATAAAAAACCGGGGTGAAATAGCTGTACTTCATAAAGGCTTTCGTCTTTCCATACCGATTTATCTTTTTTAAAGCGAATAGATCGATAGTCTTGGTAATCAATATTATTGAGTGCATCAAGCTCAATATTTTTAGGCGCAATGTATTCTTCAGCGGCTAGCTTTTTTGCACGTGCGCTTATTACATCAAATAAACTACTTTGTGGAATTGCAGCATCAACAGTTGCAGCAAATGCTTGATGAGTGTTTCCCAAAGTCGAAAACATAATAAGTAGACCCAAAAGTGGCTTTGAGCATAGTGGCCAGGTTGGTATTAAATGGGTTAATTGTTTCATTTTCGTTCCTTTATAAAAACACAACTTATTTTTATGGTTAGGTTGATATTGATTTACCTACTTTAAACTGACTAGACCTACAACTGAATGTAAAAACCTTCTATATCAATAGTTAATACCAAACTGCATAAATCTTTGATCAATTTAACGAATTAAATTGCACTATAACGTCGTTAAAAAATTTTTTATTTAGAACAACTAGATACAAAAATTTTTGCCTAGTTCTAGCGTAATTTTCTTAACGTTAAATAGACCCAAT
>NZ_PNDU01000162.1:0-14680 GCF_005886635.1 Pseudoalteromonas sp. S558
CGTGCTTTAGCGCGTAAAGTAGTTTGCTGTAGGGTTGTTACTTTGTATTGTCGCCATAAATGACGATCTACTGATTACTCACCCAAACACACATCTAAAGCATGCACCTTGTGGTTTTTGTACATAAACCAAATCACCGCCGTGGTTGAGCATAATTTGCCGCGACAAGCTCAAACCAATACCCGAACCTTGTTGTTTGGTAGTAAAAAAGGGCACGAACACCATATCAATAACATGTTCAGCAATACCAGGTCCGTTATCGCTGACTTCAATGTAAAGCTGTTGTGCGTGATTTTGCGCGAGGGTGAGTTGAATCATTGGCGCTTTATTAGGATTTTGCGCGTTATGTTGATAGCTTGTGGCGAGTACTTCAAGTGCATTTTTAACTAAGTTAACCAGTACTTGTTCTATTTGGCTGTTGTCGAGCATCACTAATTGTTGGGTATTAATATTAAGCTCAAAAGTAGTGCCTTGCCTAAGTGCTTGTTGCTGATGCAATGCAACTATTTGTGTGAGCACACTAGCTAAATTATAAGGCGCTAATTTAGGTGTAGGTAAGCTACTTACTTGACGAAAGCGTGCTATAAAATCACCTAAATGCTCAGTGCGAGACGCAAGTGTAGTGAGTGCGAGCTGCAAGTCTTGCTTATCTTCAAGCTCATCAAAGCACAGCGTTTGCGGTAATAAAGTGGTGCACGTGTTAGCGAGTGATGAAAGTGGCGTTATAGAATTCGCTATTTCGTGTGTGAGCACTTTAGTTAAGCGCTTATAGGCCTGCTGCTCTTTTAACTGCAATTGGTCGTGAATAGACTGTATGCTGACAACGCGGCGAACTTTACCTTGAATTTCGGCGATACTGAGTGCAATTGATAATGTATCTTGTTGTTCACCTGTTTGCCAATGCAGGGTATTACGTACGTTTTGATCGGCTGTTAAAAGAAGATCACCCACAGCGCCTAATTCACTCAAGTGCTTAACGTTTTTACCTAAAAGCTTACTTACAGCGGGGTTTGATTCAATCACTTGGCCATTGTTATCAGACACCAATACGGCCAAATCGACATGAATGAGTAATGCTTGTAAAAACTGAGCTTGTTGCTCGGCATTAAAGCGTGCGGTTTGCATTTGTGCTTTTACTTGATCGAACTGCTGGCGCATTGGGTGATACTGGCTAAGACCCAGCGTACTATCGCCATTAGCGAGTGCGCGAATAACTATTTCAGCTTGTTTTTGTTGGCGAGTAAATAGTGTGAAAATATGGGCGCTCAAGGCAATACTAACCAAGACGACTAACAATAATGTTGCCGAGAAACCTTTATTAATAAGTAAGTAGCACAGTAATGCACTGCAGCTGCTTAATGCGACTAGGTTAAATCCGAGGGAAAAATAAGGTCGCATCTTTATAATCCATACTTTTCAAGGCGGCGATACATAGCACCGCGCGTTAAACCAAGCGCTTTGGCAGCGTGGCTCACATTGCCTTGGTGGTGAGTAAGGGCTGCACGAACAGTGCGTTGTTCAAGTGCCTCTAAATCAAAAGTATCGTATGCATTATTATTTTCGATTGGGTTATTAGTGCTGTTGACGTTACTTGTAGTATTACCAACCACTGAACTCACATCAAGATTTTCGCCTTCACTTAATATTACCGCGCGCTCTATGGCGTGGGCTAGCTCACGCACATTGCCCGGCCATGAGTATTGGCAAAGTGATGTCATATCACCTGCCGCAATGGTTAAGTCGCGTTTGTATTTTTGTGAAAAATGATTTAGGTAATAATCTACTAGTAATGGAATGTCATCACTGCGCTCACGTAAGGCAGGTAGGCGAATTTCAACAGTATTAATACGATACAGTAAGTCTTGACGAAAGCGACCTTCAGCGACCGCTTGCTCAAGATTATCGTTAGTGGCACAAATGAGGCGAATATCAATATCAATTGTTTTACTGCCGCCGATCGGAGTTACTTGGCGGTTTTGCAATGTGGCGAGTAACTTAGCTTGATGTTCAAGAGGTAAGTTACCTAACTCATCTAAAAATAAACTGCCGCCTTGGGCCAGTTCAAATTTACCAATTCGATCAGCTTTAGCGTCAGTAAACGCGCCTTTTTTATGGCCGAATAGCTCACTTTCAAACAGGTTTTGCGCCACTGCGCCCATATCTACACTCATAAAGGTGTGTTCGCTACGCATACTTGCTTGGTGAATTGCATGGGCGGTGAGTTCTTTTCCTGTGCCACTTTCGCCAGTGATTAATATATTTGCGTCGGTTTTTGCGGCTTTTTCAATGGTATTAAATACTTGCTGCATTGCTGCGCTTTGCCCTAAAAATTTAAATGATGGCGTGTTTAATGCCTGATTAAGCCCCTGCTTTTGGCGAGTTAGTTTACCAACTTGTTGCTTGTCTTTTGCGTGCGAGAATGCAGCAGCAACCGCGCCAAGTAATTGCTCATTTTGCCAAGGTTTAGCAATAAAATCAGACGCACCTGCTTTAATGGCATCCACCGCAATCTGAATATCACTGTAAGCGGTCATCAGTAGCACCACGATATTGGCGTCTTGCTCAATGATTTTTTTGAGCCAATAAAACCCTTCTTTGCCGCTAATCGAATCTTGGCTAAAGTTCATATCCAATAAAATCACGTCAATGGGCTGATCGCTTTCTCGTTGCTTGCTAATAATGCCAGCAATATCAAAGGGATTATCAGTAGTTTTGACGCTTTGATAGTGTTGCTTTAATAGCAAGCGTGCTGCAATGAGAATATCGGGATTGTCGTCAACAATTAAAACTGAGCCTGTGTGTTTCATGGTTTTTATTTTTATAGAGTTTTATTTAGCCTAAAACAAAAAAGGAACAGTGTCCATAAATGGACGCTTATTAAAATAAAAAGTGTTCTATAAACGGACACTTAAAGTATCTATCGGTATAAGGTGTTATTCAAGCTGTTGTAATTAAAGAATAATTAAAGTTGGCATACGCTTTGTAATAGCAATAGGTAATTAGTTAAATTAAACCTGTATCAAGGCGGCAACATGGATAAGAAAATAGAACGCTCATTTACTCAAAAGTATTTTAAAAAATTCATCTTTGCAACGATGGCCTTAGGTGTTGCGGCTGCTGCGTATGGCTTTACGCAAACTAGCGATACAGGTCGTAGCCAACATGTTGAGCGCAGTAGCCTCACCGTTAGCACAGTTAAACAAGGTGCATTTAAAAATGCGTTGAGCTTACGCGGTCAAGTGGTGCCAAAAACCAGTATTTATCTTGATACTATCGCCGGTGGCCAAGTTGAGGAGCGTTTGGTAGAGCAAGGCGAGTTTGTAGAAGCAGGCCAACCCTTGGTGCGCTTGAGTAATACTAACTTGCAACTTGATGTTATGGGCCGTGAGGCTCAAGTAACAGAGCAGCTTAATTTTTTACGTAATACGCAAATGAATATGGAAACCAGCCGCTTAAACTTACGCCGAGACTTATTAGAAATAGAGTTAAAGATTACGCATTTAACACGCCGCTTAAAACAAACTAAACCATTAGTTAAAAGTGGGGTATTGGCGCAAGATAAACTAGCCGAACTTGAGGAAGATTTAAGTTATTACCATGCTCGCAAGGAGCTAACGCTTGAGCGTCAAAAGCAAGAAAAATCAATACGTGAAGTGCAAGTTGCACAGCTTTCAGACAGCGCTAAAATGCTCGAGAAAAACCTTCAATTTGCTCGTCGAAACCTTGACAACTTATTAGTAAAAGCACCTGTATCTGGTTATTTAAGCGAGCTTGATGTAGAAATTGGCGAATCAAAAAGTAGCGGCGCACGACTCGGACAAATTGATATTCCTAACGAGTATAAATTAGTGGTACGTCTTGATGAGTTTTACTTAAATCAGGTGCAGCGCGATATGGCCGTGATGATTGAACTTGATGATGATGCTATTACTGCCAAAGTGAGCAAAATTGATAGCCGCGTACAGCAGTCTCAATTTCAAATCGAAGTGGACTTACCCAGTAACACTAAAAGTATTAAGCGTGGCCAAAGCATCGACCTTGAGTTAATGCTTGGCAACAATAAAAACGATGCCTTATTACTTAATCGAGGCGCATTTTTCACAAACTCGGGTGGTAATTGGGTTTACGTAATTGAGCAAGGTAACAATAAAGCACTGCGCCGTGATATTCGTTTAGGTAAAAAAAATCAACATTATTTTGAAGTGCTTGAAGGGCTAAAAGCAGGGGATCAAGTGATCACCTCAAGCTACAGCAACTTCGAAAAAGCACAACAACTACAATTTTAAGGATAACAATAATGATTAAACTAACTAATTTAAGTCGTGTATTTCGTACTCAAGATGTTGAAACAACTGCACTAAGCAATATTACTCTAACCGTAAAGGAAGGTGATTTTTTAGCAATTATGGGCCCATCTGGCTGTGGTAAATCAACCTTATTATCTATTTTAGGCATGTTAGATTCGCCAACGAGTGGAAGCTTTGAGTTTGCAGGTGCTGACATTGCAGGTTATAGCGAAAAACAATTAGCAGAGTTACGTAAAGCTTCAATTGGTTTTGTATTTCAGAGCTTTAACTTAATTGATGAATTGACAGTTTATCAAAATGTAGAGCTGCCTTTGCAATATCAAAAAATTTCAAAAAGTGAGCGTAAAGAGCGTGTTGAAACCATTTTAAAGCGAGTGGGTATTGATCATCGAGGCGATCATTTACCGCAGCAGCTATCGGGTGGTCAGCAGCAGCGTGTAGCAGTAGCGCGAGCTTTGGTGATTAACCCTAAGCTAATTTTAGCCGATGAGCCAACGGGTAATTTAGACTCAAAAAATGGTGATGAAGTAATGGCAATGCTCCGCGAATTAAATAAAGAAGGCACCACGGTAATTATGGTTACGCACTCTGATAAAGAGGGTAATTATGCAGATCGTTTAGTACGCCTACTTGATGGCCAAGTGATGCTTGATAAAGCAAATAACGTACAACAAACGATGGAGGTTGCATAGCATGTTTATAAGTTACTTTATTACAGCGCTGCGTTCGTTCAAACAGCAAAAGCAACATTTTATTTTAAATGTATTAGGTCTAAGTATTGGCTTAGCTTCAGCAATGTTAGTGGGTTTATTTGCAAGCTTTGAGGCCAACGTTGATCAGCATCAACCAAATGCACAGCAGACATATCGTCTTTCGCAGCATTTTCGGGAGATGGGCGTTGATGCACCAATTACCAACTATTACGCTATAAAAGAGCTTGCTAAAAATACAGCTATTGAAGATATTTTTGCATTAGAGATGCATCCAAGGTTATCGGGTGATTTTAGCGCTAATGGCAATTACTACAAAATGGAAGGCTTATTCGCTACGGGCAAAAACATTACTGATTTTATAAGTTTGGATGTGCTCCATGGTGATTTACAAGACTCGCTCAGTGAACCGAATAAAATAGCGCTTAGTGAGCGTGAAGCTATTCGGATCTTTGGTCGCACAAATGCTATTGGCGAAACATTAACTAAAGATCAAGTGACTTACACTGTGACTGCCATATTTGCTAACTTACAAGATAACACTCATTTTGCATTTTCGGGATTGGTGGCAATGCAAAATGAGACACCTAATTATCAAATGAATAACTTTTATGTTTATGTACGCTTCTCTGCTAATACTAATCTTGTCGCTGAGCAAGCGCAGTTAGCGCAGGCCTATCCCGCGCTTGTTTATCCTAGTCAATCTTTGGGATTTGTAACCTTAACTTTTCAACATTTGCCTGGTATTCACTTACACGCGGATAGTCGCTATGAGCTTAAAGAAAATGGCTCATATACTGTAGTAATGATTAGCTTTTCTCTGAGTCTTTTATTGATTGCAATAGCAGCATTTAACTTTATTAATATGAGTATTGCTCAATCAGCTAAGCGAGCTAAAGAGGTTGGCGTACGAAAAGCGCTGGGAGCTAGTAAGCCGCAGATAGTTATTCAGTTTTTGGTGGAGTCATTATTAGTTACCAGTTTTGCTGCTATTTTAGCCTGTGTTTTATTGGAACTTGCTCTACCATCTTTTAATCAATTGGTTGGGCGTGTTTTAGTTTTTGATTACCTGTCTGAGTTTGGTGCAATTTTTATTGCTGTTGTGTTCTTGGTGGGTTTATTAGCAGGAGCATATCCCGCATTGTTTATGTCGTCATTCAGTGCCAAACGCGTACTTAGTGGTGACATTCAGCGTGGACGCACAGCAATAGTTGTACGCAAGGTATTACTTACTCTACAAGCTTCTTTATCTATTGCTTTGATAATTAGTGCTTCATTCTTACATCAACAACTTAACCATTTACAATCGATAGATGTGGGTTACGAGAAACAATACCGCTTAGAGGTAGATGGCATCCCTTCGCGTAAGTTGTACTTTACACAGAACAATATACTTACTCAGCGTATTAATGCGATACAAGGTGTTAAATCAAGCAGCATTACAGATGCTTCATTCACGTCGTCATTTAATACCAGCTTTGATGTTACTTCAGACAATGGTGAGATGAAAAATGCTGTTATTCCTTTTATTGGAGTAGGATTTGATATAGCTAAAAGCGTCGGTCTATCGTTAATGGCTGGACGTGATTTAAGTGCAGACTATGGCAGTGATTGGTATAGCCAAACCGAAGATGGTAATGGCAGTGCTGGCGTTTTAGTATCGCAGTCATTTGTTAAGCTTGCAGGCTATGGCAGTGCCGAGCAAGCTATTGGTAAAAAACTTTATACAAGCTCTGGTGATAATCAAGAGGTACTAAATATTGTTGGTGTCATTAAAGATGTCACTATAGGCTCAGCCCGAGAAGCTTCTACGTCGCCTTTAATCCTTGTTTGTGGCTTTAGTTGGGCTAATGAAGGTAAATTAATTATTAACTTCGATCCTAACCAATTCGCTGCTGTAAAAACTCAGGTGCAAGCTATAGTCACTGATGTGCTTAATGTACATAACTCAGACATTGATTTAGTAGCCGATAATTACCGAGCTTTGTATAAAAGCGATGAGCGCGTATCAACCTTGGTTGTAATATTTTGTATGTTGGCCATTATATTGACCTGCTTAGGTACTTTTGGTTTAGCTGCGTTTTCTACTTTACAGCGTCAAAAAGAGATTGCGGTACGTAAAGTGTTGGGAGCATCACGCTTGAGTATAGTGAATTTATTAGCAAAAGAGTTTTTACTATTAGTGCTTGTAAGTGCCGTTGTTGCATTTCCACTTACCTATTGGTTGGTGGGCGATTGGCTTGCTAATTTTAATGACCGCATCGATCAAGTTTGGTGGGTATATAGCTTAGCAGCTTTGGTTATTGCTGCGATTACTTGGCTCACGGTTGCAAGCCTTGCATTTAAAGCTGCAAGCACAAGGCCATCGCTTACTTTACGTTATGAGTAAATAAAATTTATTAGCCAAAGCCATGGTCTATCGGAGTAACAGGTAGGCCATTTTTGGGTGAGAACAAAATCTTATAGGTTAGATATGTTGATATCACATGTAACAACAGCATTTAGAGTATTCAAGCAACACAAGCTTTATTCGTTATTGAATGTCTTAGGGTTAAGTATTGGTCTTGCTGCAGCTCTGTTAGTGGCGCTATTCGCAGAGTATGAATTGTCGTTTGATGAAATGCAGCCCGATCACCAGCAAGTTTATCGTCTGCATGTTGATGTAAAGGTACCGGGTTTAGAAGAGATCCCCTTAACGGTTGTAAGCATTGCGCAAACAGTGTCTTTACGTAGTGATGTAAGTGACTTATTGGTGCTGGCAGATGTGGTCGATAGTGATTTATTTACTGATCATATTAAAGTGGCTGGGCAAGTGTTTAAGCTGCGAAATGTGTATGGCACTTCGGCCAATTTACGTGATTTTATTCATCTTGATGTGATGGCTGGCAATCTTGAACAAGCGCTCTCAGAGCCTAATCAAATCGCCTTGAGTGACAGTGAAGCCACAAGGCTGTTTGGTAGCGCCAGTAAAGCGTTCGAACAAACGTTATTGATGGGCGAGCAAAGTATCACTGTGGGTGCTGTTTTTGATGATTTACCCGATAACAGCCACTTTTTGTTCCATGCTTTAGTGTCTGTTGATTTCACTGAACATAATGATATATCGAGTTATGTTTATCTAAAAACTCAGCAAGGTGCTGATTTAAAAGACATAGAAAAGCAGTTAGCTAGCCGTCTTATCGAAAAATATCAGTTAAAGAATAGCCAACTTGAGTATCGTTTAGTGCCGATGCGAGAGGTATACTTCAAAGCCCATTCTCCCTTTGAATTTAAACCCGGAGGGTCGGATTTTTTAGTGAACTTGAGTCTAATATTGAGCGGTTTATTACTCGCCATTGCCGCAGCCAATTACATCAATATTGCGGTGTCGCAATTGCTTTACCGCAGCAAAGAAATTGCCATGCGCAAAACCTTGGGGGCGAGTAAGCAACAATTAATACTGCAATTTTTGTTAGAAGCCTTGTTAATGGTGACCCTTGCTACAGTGTTAGCGTTGTGTTGGGTTGAGATGTTATTACCAAGTTTTAGTGGCTTTGCAAACCGCCCATTGCAGCTAGTTTGGGGCTGGTCACAATTGGTAGCTGTATTGGGTGTGGTGTTTTTATTGGCTTTTATATCTGGTGCTTATCCGGCTTTTTGTGTGGCACGCGCACCGCTAAAAAGTTTACTTGCAGGGCAATTGCAAACAGGTCAGGTGGTGCGTAAAGGCCTGTTAGTATTTCAAGCAGCCATGGCAATGGCTTTAATTGTTTGTACTATGGTGAGCTTACAACAGTTAACGTTCTTGCAAAACCTGTCGCTTGGTTATGATGCGACAGATCGTATTGTGATACACGATTTAAGCAGTAAGCAATTGATGGAAAAAGAACACGCGATACTCAATGAGATCCGAGCGTTGCCCGGTGTAGTGCAAATAACTACTACTGACACTGACTTAACCGACAGTATTCTTGAAAGCTTTTATTTCCGATGGCCAAACGGCTATGAGGAAAGTGAACTGCCACCGACCATAGGCACAGGTTTCCATGCCGTTGAAACCTTGGGTTTGACACTACTTGCAGGCAGAGACTTTTCACCACAGTTCCAGAGCGATTGGTTGCACTCTCCTAATGAGCATGCTGGGGCGCAGCAGGGCGAAGACAACCCTCAAGCAATGGCTATTTTGGTGACCGAACAAATGGCAAAACGTGCTGGTTACGATAATGTGGATGAGGTGGTAGGTCTGCAAGTTCAAGGGCTTTATCGCAACATTAATGCAACCATTGTCGGTGTGGTAAAAGACATTAAAGTCGGCTCGGCGAAAGATGATTGGCTACCTGTGTCATTTTCAGCAGGGTATAGCTCACAATCAACCGTTCGATTGGTGATAAGGACCGAACAAGCAAACTTTCCTCAGTTATTTAATCAGTTACGCCAGCTTTTAAAGCAGTTTAATTTAACCGCCGATCCGCAATTTAGCCTGATGCAGCAAGACTTAGCCAAGGTTTATCGCGTCGAGCATGACTTATTTGTGCTCATTCGAAATTTCTCTGTGCTGGCCATGTTTTTAAGTTGCTTAGGTTTATTTGGACTTGCAGCGTTTGCAGCGAAACGTCAGCAAAAGCAATTAGCCATTCGAAAAGTCTTGGGTGCAACCCGTTTAAGTTTAGTTAATCTACTTGCCCGTGAGTTTTTAATCATGGTGTTCGCAGCGGCGGTAATTGCTTTACCTCTAGCTTATTGGCTAATGGATAATTGGTTGCAAGGTTTTAACGACCGTATTGAGCAGGCCATTTGGGTATATGGCGCTGCGGCGCTTGTGGTCGCACTCTTTACTTGGCTCACGGTTGCAAGCCTTGCATTTAAAGCTGCAAGCACACGGCCATCGCTTACTTTACGTTATGAGTAAATAAAGCTCAGTGAATTAAAAAAGGGTTGGTGAATACACTAACCCTTTTGTATCGTAAAGTTTATTGATACGAAATGTAATACCCTGGTACATGTGCTTGGGTATACAAGTGCCCGTCAATGTATGAATCTTGTATTAAAGTTCCAATATTTGCAGCGTTAATACGCATACGAGCCACCATTTCATGGACCGCTTCAGCTGTAAAAGCTTCTTCGACAGGAGGGTCGCCAACAAAATTAGTAAACCACGGAAACCAGCTATTATCATTGCCACTTACGCTTTGGTCGGGGTGGTAGATACCGCCCTGCCAGCGATCAAATTTCAGACTTTCTAAACTAAATAGGCCAAAGTTTGCTTGCGTCATACATGCATCAGCGGCTTGGTATTCAGGGTAGCCAGAACTAGCAGCAAACTGATTGCACACATTGTGTGGGAGGTTGCTGGTATTTACTGCAGAATATTCTACAGCTCTAAACATAACAGGACGAGAAGAGCTACCTGCTGGGAAAATAATATTTGCCGCGACAGGTGAATGCCAACGTTGATGATACATCGCAATTGATAGGCCTAAGTCTTCTTTGTTTATTGCAACGTTATCTGCATGTGTCCATGAGCCGCCAGGGTCAACAGGAGTGCCGCTATTATCGAATATTATTCCATGTTGGTTTGCCTCCAGTTGGTTAAGTAGGTTTGGCGTTGTATTGTCGACAACCGTTACTGGGATCATGCTACTAGCTGCACTAGGTGTATAATTTATAGCTGGGTTGTTTAATGCTTTCCAGCATAATAAGCCATAACCATAACCGTTATTTATCATTGGGCAGTTTGTCATATTTGCAGATGACTGGTTGCTTTGATAAGTGTGATTAACCGATGCAGCAGCGGCTTCACCTGTGCCTACCAATACTCCCCACGACTGAAGTGTTATTTGTGCATACGGTAGTTCACTTTCAGGCAAATAGAGTGTGGTGCTAGATATTAAGTTAAGCGCTAAATCGAACTCATAGAGTACTACCGGGCGCATTTTACTTTGTTTTTGCTTGGGGTATTGGGCTATCACGGTTTGCTTTGCAGGTGGGGTTTGATATTGCTCATTTACTTGGGCTAACAAATAAACACGATGCTTTGATATATAGCTATTTAGCAATTTTTTTATATGCCAAGTTGATAGTTTGCGAGATTTTAAAATGCTAGCGTGGTTATCGGTTAATTGCAGTGTATTGCCTTGCTGCAAAAGCCATGTGTGCCCACTTAAACCAATTACTTTTGTTTGCTCAAAAATATATTGGTTTTGTTGATCATGACTCTGTGTATTTATAAGTGCTTTGTCATTTATTTGATAGCTTGAAAACGACACTTCCTCGTTGTGATACTGATGTAAAGGCGCCGAATATTGACCAAATAAAGCGGTTAATTCAATTCTAATAGTGTTATCTAATTCTTTAACAACCCACTGATCTTGCGCCTGCTGGTGGAAAGTTATTGGAGTGTATTGACCCTCCTTATCTACGCTGAATGCCTGCCATGTTGTTTCACACTTTGATATACATAACTTAGATGAGCGAATAAGCGCTTGTTGATTTTCTGAGGTGAAAGAATCTTGTTCGTCTTCAAATTTAAATTGAAGTGGAGTGCCTCTTTCAGTGATCTCAAAAGAAAAAAGAATGCGCCGTTGGTTACCGCTAACATGCAACGTATTGTGATTACTTTGGCCTAACTTAAGCTTTGAGTAAGTGTTTGAAGTGTGTGTTTTATCGGCGTTACCTAAAAAAGCGGAGCCATTATTATGTTGATGGCTTTGATCGCCTTCTTGGAGTTCTAAAAATTGTAAACGTTGAACACACGCTTCTTCTTTACAAGTTTGTAGTTGTATTTTGCGTTGCTGATACGCAAAATTAAACCAAGGTGTTTGAGCTAAATAGCTCTCTTGGTTTGCATAAAATAGTACGGGTAGTGTGCTTGTATCAAATTGTTTTGCTATAGCAACACAATGCATACTTGCTGTTATTGTAAGTGCAGTGATAAAAAGTGTAAGTAGTTTTTTCATGATGATTCCTTTGCTTTAAACATACAAAAGAGGGTAGGAAACACCTACCCTTTATAAGTTCGATTGCAGTGCTTAATATACAACCCCTTGCTGCTGCGAAGCATTAACACCCTGATTGAGCTGAATAGATAGCCAATTTTCTACATCACTACGAAGAGAAGCGGTGTTATCAGGACCTGACTGGCTGGCATAAAACCATAAACCGGTAGGCATGGGGGCGGTAACATTTGTGCCACAAGTAAAGTGGTTAGCGGCATACATTACAGCGCCAGAGCTACCAAACTCAAAATGACTATCAGAATAACCGCCATAACCTCGTGCTTTAACATGGGCTTCTGAGTCGAGTGTGAAGTGATAAACTTCGTTAGGTTGCAATAAAAACGGACTTACGTCAGATGAATCAAATCGAGCTCGCATCGTCGAATTTACGCTTGCTTCGTTACCCGAACGGGTAATTATGCCTGCAATATTAGTAATTAAATCACTGGCAAGTTGTGCATCGAGTAAGCTACCGGCATTGTCATTCACTATTGCAGCAGTAATACCTAAAGCTGCTTTTATAGTGCCCAGCACCGAGTTAATATCCCATCCAGTGTTAAAGCTCATTGCTGCACCACCGGCTTTATTAAACAATACAATCTCAGGGGCAGAACCAGGTAAATCAACGGCAAACTTTGCACCATCGGCAGAGTGTGCATTAGTGGCTTTTGACCAAATTTGCTTTGCGGTCCCTTTTACATGGAAACGCGAGGCATAAGTGCCTCTAACTTCTAAGTTTCCTGAACATGAATTACTTTGATTACAATCAAAACCCGCTTTATCGGCACACAGCATTTTTACCGAAAACTCAGTAGAGTTATGACTTATTGTGTTGTCGTAGCCATACGCTTTATGTTTTGACCAACGCTCACCATCGCCTGAATGAAATGCGCCGTAAGCAGTACTGGTAAAGTTAAGTCCATGTTTAGACATTCCTTTATTGTCACTAGACGTTTCAGGTGCAGGTGATGATGGGGTTGAAGGGTAATTTGTTACCACGGTACCAGAGCCTGTATTTGGCACTACCATTTGGCAGGCACAGGCTGACTTTGGACCACCCTTTGCATCTTTATTTAATAACTCTTTAATTTCATTATAAGTAGTTGGATCCATTTCCTTGTTATAGCTTAAAACAGAGAGCCCTTTTTTCTTAGGCGCTGCGTAATTTTCAAACCACGCTTCAAATAATCGTGGATTGTTTATTTCGACAAACTCAGCTAACGAAACCATTTTTTGCATTGTTAACCATTGCTTAAAAAGAGCCGGCTTATATTGTATAAGGTAGCGTGCAAGGTAATAGCTGTCCTCTGGTGAGTGATCAGCAAGCACCGTAGACCATAAATCAAGCGCATTTACGTCTATCTCTTTTATTTGGCTTAAGATTTCTTCGGCCCGATAAGTTGCTGTTAGTTTTTCAATATAATGATTGAGTACCGCTTCTTCATCGTTTTCAGCCATAAAATCAAGCAAAGAAAGCGAGTCAGTAGACCACGCTGAAATAGTCTGCCAAGTTTGTTTGCTAACTTGAGCAGGTGCCATTGCACCATAATCATTTTCTAAAGCGGTAGTACGGTGGTTGGTATTTTCAACAGTACCTGCAAATGCAGTGGTACTTATGATTGCCATATATACAAGAGAACCTAAAGCAAGTGGTGTCATTAATGTACGTTTCATTTTTATTCCTCCATAAATAATAAATAAGCACAAATAATGTGCCCTTTTATATTGCTTGTTTATTTTCATCACGAAAGGAATTAGCAGGGTCAGCAGGGGGCGAGTTAGGTAAAAGTGAGAAAAGTAAGGGGGTGTAAACATGCTGGGCATTATTTTTTGAATTGAATAAATTTATATATATTTAAATACAATAACTTAAAAATAAATTTACCCGTTTTTACCCAATTGCCCCATGATTTTAAGTGTGATTTACCTCTCTTTGATGCACACTTTTTGAGTTGGTTTTGTATTTAATAGGTATGTAAATACAGCATCAACAATAGGATTAAGTAAATAAATGGAGGTAAATATAATGAAATATACAATTTTAATATCAAGTCTGTTACTAACAACCTTTGCGCATGCTCATAGTGCAAAAATGCTGCAAGAAGAACTTCAAGTTAACGCGCAAAACTGCCCTAAAAAGCAAACAATATTGCTCGCTTCGATGAAAATATCGACAGGAACGTTTTCATTTTTAAAAAGTGATACAAGTAGTGGGTGTACGGAAAAAAGACTTTCTGCATCAGGTCGAGAAAGCCCAATGTTAGATTGTGGTCAGTTTGATGATTGGCGCTTAGCTTACGATATGGGAAACAATATGTGTGAGTCGTTACACTCAAATATGATGCGTTTTGATAATACATTAAACCCAGATATGCAAATATTTACTCGCTTTGAAGGCCCTTACGAATTTAAAGGGGACGAGCACCATCAAAAATTTAAAGCGAACATGGGCGTTACATTAGCGTGTTATGTCTGTGATACAGCAAAATAGCTAAACCGTAGCACGAGGTGATATAAGTGATACCTTGTGCTTTTTAATTCTGATTCAGGTTAAATAACCTGAACTCTGGATAATAAATCTATCTCTAGCAGCTATTTTCAGCGCTAACTGCGTTGAATTTACTTGCAATAGGCCAGCTATTGACGCGTAAATTCGCCTTGTTTTCATTGAAAATCTCTGGCTAGAGAA